>DAIMZU010000120.1:0-7234 GCA_036733845.1 Ramlibacter sp. | reverse complement strand
ACATCGTCGCCGGGCTGCTCAAGGCGACGAGCGGCGGTGTGCTGCTGGACAACCGCGAGGTCGACACGCCTGGCCCGGACCGCGCGGTCGTCTTCCAGAACCACTCCCTGCTCCCCTGGCTGACGGTCTACCAGAACGTCGAGATCGCGGTGAACAAGATCTTCGGCGGCAAGCGCAGCGCCGCCGAGCGACGCGAGTGGACCCTGCACAACCTGGCCATGGTCAACATGTCCCATGCGCTGGACCGGTTGCCTTCGCAGATCTCCGGTGGAATGAAGCAGCGGGTGGGCATCGCCCGCGCCCTGGCGATGGAGCCGAAGGTGCTGCTGCTCGACGAGCCCTTCGGCGCGCTGGATGCGCTCACGCGCGCGCACCTGCAGGACGAGGTGATCCGCATCCAGTCCGAACTGGGTAACACGGTGCTGATGATCACGCACGACGTGGACGAGGCGGTGCTGATGTCCGACCGCGTGGTGATGATGACCAACGGTCCGGCGGCCACCATCGGGCAGATCCTGCCGATCGAGTTGCCCCGGCCCCGCAGCCGCATCGAGCTGGCCGACAACGCGACCTACAACCACTGCCGCCAGGAAATCCTGAGTTTCCTGTACGAGAAGCAGCGCAAGGTGGAGCCGATCAGCCCCGCCCGATCCATGAAGTCGATGGCACAGGCCGATGTGGCCCTTCGCGCCTGAGAACCCGGAGTGACCCGATGAAGAAGATGAAACTCGTCATGGTCGGCAACGGCATGGCCGGCGTCCGCACGATCGAGGAACTGCTGAAGATCGCGCCCGACCTGTATGAGATCACGGTGTTCGGTGCGGAGCCGCACCCCAACTACAACCGCATCCTGCTGTCGCCGGTGCTGGCGGGCGAGCAGACGCTCGACGAGATCGTCCTGAACTCCTGGGACTGGTATGCGCAGAACGGCATCCGCCTGCATGCCGGCAAGAAGGTGGTCGAAGTCGACCGGGTGCGTCGCATCGTGCACGCGGAGGACGGCACGAAGGAGCCGTATGACCGGTTGCTGATGGCGACCGGCTCCCTTCCCTTCATCCTTCCCGTGCCTGGCAGGGACCTGCAGGGCGTGGTGGCGTACCGCGACATTGCCGACACCCAGGCCATGATCGACGCCGCCGCCCGATACAGGCACGCGGTGGTCATCGGCGGCGGCCTGCTGGGCCTCGAGGCCGCCAACGGGCTGAAGCAGCGCGGCATGGACGTGACCGTCGTGCACGTGATGCCCTCCCTCATGGAGCGCCAGCTCGACGAAGTGGCCAGCGGCCTGCTGCGCAAGTCGCTGGAAGAGCGCGGGCTGAAGTTCATGACGGGCGCGCATACCCAGGAACTCGTCGGCGGCGCCGACGGCCGCGTGAGCGCCGTGCGGCTCAAGACACCCGCAACCACTGGCGAGCAGGTGCACGAACTACCCGCCGACCTCGTGGTCATGGCCGTGGGCATCCGGCCCAACACCGCGCTGGCCGAATCCATGCGCCTGCATTGCAATCGCGGCATCGTGGTGACGGACACGCTGCAGACCGTGACCGATGCGCGCACCTATGCCGTGGGCGAATGCGCGGCGCACCGCGGCACCGCGTATGGCCTGGTGGCCCCCCTGTTCGAACAGGCGAAGGTCGCGGCCAACCACCTCGCGCAGTTCGGCATCGGGCGCTACACCGGCTCCCTCACGTCCACCAAGCTCAAGGTCACCGGCATCGACCTGTTCTCGGCCGGCCTGTTCACCGGCGGCGAGGGGACCGAGGAAATCGTCATGTCGGACCCCTTCGGCGGGGTCTACAAGAAGCTGGTGCTCAAGGACGACAAGCTGGTGGGCGCCTGCCTGTACGGCGACACCGTGGACGGCAGCTGGTACTTCAAGCTGCTGCGCGACGGCCGCAGCGTCGCGGACATCCGCGACAAGCTGATGTTCGGCGAATCCAACCTGGGCGACACAGGCCACGAGGGCCACAGCCGCGCCGCGTCCATGACCGACGACGCCGAGGTCTGTGGCTGCAACGGCGTCACCAAGGGCACGATCTGCAAGGCGATCAAGGACAAGGGCCTGTTCACGCTGGACGAGGTGCGCAAGCACACCAAGGCCAGCGCGAGCTGCGGCTCCTGCACGGGCCTGGTCGAGCAGATCATCATGTTCACCGCCGGGGGCGACTACTCGGCCACGCCGAAGAAGAAGGCGGTCTGCGGCTGCACGGACCACAGCCACCAGGAGGTGCGCGATGTCATCCGCGCCAAGCACCTGCTCACGATCGCGGATGTGCAGCGCTTCCTCGAATGGCGCACCCCGAACGGTTGCGCGACCTGCCGGCCCGCGCTGAACTACTACCTCATCTCCACCTGGCCCAAGGAAGCCCAGGACGATCCGCAGAGCCGCGCGATCAACGAGCGGGCCCACGCCAACATCCAGAAGGACGGCACCTATTCGGTCATTCCGCGCATGTGGGGCGGCGAGACCACCGCGGCGGAACTGCGCCGCATCGCCGACGCGGTGGACAAGTACAGGATACCCACGGTCAAGGTCACCGGCGGCCAGCGCATCGACCTGCTCGGTGTCCGCAAGGAAGACCTGCCGGCGGTCTGGAAGGACATCGGCATGCCCAGCGGCCATGCCTATGCCAAGGGCCTGCGCACCGTCAAGACCTGCGTGGGCAGCGAGTGGTGCCGCTTCGGCACGCAGGACAGCACTCAGATGGGCAAGGACCTCGAGCGCGCCCTGTGGCGCATGTACGCGCCGCACAAGGTCAAGCTCGCGGTCTCGGGCTGCCCGCGCAACTGCGCCGAGGCCGGCATCAAGGACGTGGGCGTGATCGGCGTGGACTCCGGGTGGGAGATCTACGTCGCCGGCAACGGCGGCATCAAGACCGAAGTGGCGCAGTTCCTGTGCAAGCTGCGCACCGCCGACGAGGTGCTGGAGTACGCCGGCGCGTTCCTGCAGTTGTATCGCGAGGAAGGCTGGTACCTGGAGCGCACCGTCCACTACGTCAACCGGGTCGGACTCGACACCGTGAAGAAGCGGGTGCTGGAGGACCACGAAGGCCGCAAGGCGCTGTGGGAACGGCTGCAGTTCTCGCTCGACGGCGAGCCGGATCCCTGGTTCGAGTTCGACAAGGCGCGCGTGGACACGCGCCAGTTCCAGGCCATCGACCCAGTCCAGGCCTGAGAAGAACACGCGAGGAGCAAGCAATGAGCAACATGAGCGACTGGACGCGCATCTGCCGCGTCGAAGACATTCCCGTGCTGGGGTCCCGGCGCGTCGAGCGGGCCAAGGGCATGGCGGTGGCGGTCTTTCGCAACGGCGAGGGCCAGGTGTTCGCGCTGCTGGACCGCTGTCCCCACCGCGGGGGCCCGCTGTCCCAGGGCATCGTCTTCGGCAACCGGGTGGCCTGCCCGCTGCACAACTGGACGATCGGCCTGGACGACGGCTGCGCTCAGGAGCCGGATGAAGGCTGCACCCCCCGATTCTCGGTCAAGCTCGAGGACGGTGCGGTGTACCTCAGCGCGGTCGAACTGGCCAGCGTCGGACTGGAACTCGAGCGGCCGGTGGCGGGTCCGGCGCGGCGCTGCGCGGCTTGACGCACTCCCCAGGAATGACCGAGACCCGATCCACCTGCCCCTACTGCGGGGTCGGCTGCGGCGTCATCGTCACGGCGGACGCAGGACGCATCACCGCGGTGCGCGGCGACCCGGACCACCCCGCCAACTTCGGACGCCTGTGCACCAAGGGCTCGACCCTGCACCTGACCGCGAGCCCGGCCGTGCAGCGCCTCGAGCGCCTGCGACACCCTCTGCTGCGCGCTGCCCGCGGGCAACCGGCGCAGCGCGTGGACTGGGACAGCGCCCTGGACCTCGCGGCCCGGCGTTTTGCCGGCGTGGTCACCGCGCACGGGCCGGACGCCGTCGGCTTCTATGTCTCTGGTCAGTTGCTGACCGAGGACTACTACGTCTTCAACAAGCTCGCCAAGGGCCTGGTGGGCACCAACAACATCGACACCAACTCGCGCCTGTGCATGAGCAGTGCGGTCGCCGGCTACAAGCTCACCCTGGGCGCCGACGCACCGCCGGCGTGCTACGAGGACATCGACCACGCGGACTGCCTGTTCATCGCCGGCAGCAACGCCGCCTGGGCGCATCCGGTGCTGTTCCGCCGCATCGAGGAGGCCAGGGCCCGCCGACCGCAGATGAAGATCATCGTCTGCGATCCCCGCCGCACCGACACGGCCGAGGTGGCTGACCTGCACCTGCCACTGCACCCCGGCACCGATGTGATGCTGTTCCACGGCATGCTGCACGTCATGCTGTGGGAAGGCTGGATCCGGCCGGAATGGATGGCGCAACACACCCACGGCTTCGAGGCACTGAAGGCGCGCGTGCGCGAGTGCACGCCCGCCGTCGTTTCGCAGGTGTGCGGCATCCCGTCCCGGGACCTGCTGGCCGCGGCGCGCTGGTTCGCGACCTCGCCGGCAACCCTCAGCCTCTATTGCCAGGGCCTCAACCAGTCGACCAGCGGCACGGCCAAGAACGCCGCGCTGATCAACCTGCACCTGGCCACCGCGCAGATCGGCCGTCCCGGCACCGGGCCCTTCTCGCTGACGGGGCAGCCCAACGCGATGGGCGGCCGCGAGGTGGGCGGCCTGGCCAACCTGCTGTCCGCCCACCGCGATCTCGCCAACCCCGCGCACCGCGCCGAGGTCGCTGCGCTGTGGGGCGTGCCCGACGTCCCCGCCCGGCCCGGCCGCACCGCGGTCGAGATGTTCCAGGCAGCCGCCGACGGCGAGATCCGCGCGCTGTGGATCGCGTGCACGAACCCCGCGCAGTCCCTGCCCGACCAGGCCACGGTGCGACGCGCACTGCAGCGTGCCGAGTTCGTGGTGCTGCAGGAGGCTTTCGCCACGACCGAGACCTGCGAATGGGCCGACCTGCTGCTGCCGGCCAGCACCTGGGGCGAGAAGGACGGCACGGTCACCAACAGCGAGCGGCGCATCAGCCGCGTCCGGGCAGCAGTGCCGCCGCCCGGCGAGGCCCGTGACGACTGGCGCATCGCGGTGGATTTCGCCAGGCGCCTCGAGGCCCTGCTGCCCCGCCGGGCGGCAGCCTCCCTGTTCCCCTACGACAGCCCGGAGGCGGTCTGGCTCGAGCACCGCGAGTCCACCCGCGGGCGCGACCTCGACATCACCGGGCTGACGTATGCGATGCTGGAGCAGGCGCCGGAGCAGTGGCCACTGCCCGCGGGCCATTCGGCAGGGCGCGCACGCCTGTACGAGGACGGCCGCTTCGCCACGCCGGACGGACGCGCGCACTTTGCCGATGTGGCGTACACCCCTGTCGCCGAGCCGCGGGACGCCCGTTATCCGTTCTCGCTGATCACCGGCCGCCTGCGCGACCAGTGGCACGGCATGAGCCGCACCGGCACGCTCGGCCGCCTGTTCGGGCACGTTCCCGAACCCGTGCTGCAGATGCACCCTCAGGACATGACCCGCCGCGGAATGGCCGACGGGGACCTGGTGCACGTCAGCTCCCGGCGGGGCTCGATCGTGGTGCCGCTCGCGGCCAGCGAGGACACCGGGCTGTCCCAGGTCTTCCTGCCCATGCACTGGGGCAGTGCCTTCCTGTCGGGGCTATCCAGCACCGGGGAGCCGCTGGCCGGTGTGAATTCGCTGACGACCTCCGCCGCCTGCCCCCGCTCGGGCCAGCCCGAACTCAAGCACGCGGCGGTCAAGGTCCGCAAGGCCGAACTGCCGTGGTCGCTGATGGCGATGGCCTGGCTGCCGGAGGAAAGTGGGGCCGGCCTGCGCCAGCAGCTGGGCGAGTTCATGGGACGGTTCGCCTTCTCGACCTGCGTGCCGTTCGGGCGCGACCGCGATGGCGTCCTGTTCAGGGCGGCGGCCTATGAGGCGCCGCCACCCGGCGTGCTGGACGCGATCGAAGAACTGCTGGGGCTTCGGGGAGCGCAATGCATCCGCTATACCGACGCGCGCCGGGGCCAGCACCGCGTGATGCGGCTGGTCCCCGACGGGGCCGACACCCGGCTGGAGGCCTTCCTGCTGGCCGGCGACCTGGGGTCGGTCGGTTGGATCCGCACGCTGCTGCAGGAGCAACGGCCCACGCAGGACTACGGCCGCCTGCTGCTGTCGGCATCGGCACGGCCACCGGCTCCGGTCGTGGCCCGCAGCCCGCAGGTCTGCACCTGCGAGGACGTGGCCCAGGATGCGATCGAGGCGGCATTGGCAGGCTGCGACGGAAGCCCAGACGCACGCCTGGCCCAGTTGCAGACCCGGCTGGGGTGCGGCACACGCTGTGGATCGTGCATTCCCCAGCTTCGCCGCCTGGTGCGCGCCAATCTTGCGCTGCCCCAGGGGGCCTGACCGCGGATGTTCGGCTTATCGCCAAAAGTCATGAGGCTTCCGGGACAATCGAGCGCATGTCAGTCCCCGGGCGCATCAGCCCTTACCTGCGCGAGATCGGTCGTGGCGCCCAGGGCGCGCGTGCGCTCGATCGCACCCAGGCCGCAGACCTGTTCGGCCAGCTGCTCGATGGAACCGTCAGCGACCTGGAGGTGGGCGCGTTCTGCCTGGCCATGCGCATCAAGGGCGAGACGCCCGATGAGATGGCCGGCTTCCTCGACGCCACGCACCAGCGGCTCGCGCTCATCCCCGCAGCCTCCCGCACCATGGTGGTGCTTCCCAGCTACAACGGGGCGCGCAAGCTGCCGTTGCTGACGCCCTTGCTGGCGCTGGCGCTCGCCCGCGAGGGCCTGCCCGTGGCCATTCACGGCACGCCCACCGAGGACCGCCGCGTGCCGGTGGCGGATGTGCTCGGCGCGTTGGGCATCACGGCGCGAACATGCGTATCCGCCGTGGCACCTGGCGAGGTCGCTTTCTTCCCCACCGGGCTGCTGTGCCCCGGCCTCCAGCGGCTGCTCGATGTGCGGCGGGTGGTGGGGCTGCGCAATTCAGCCCACAGCCTGGTCAAGCTCATGAACCCCAGCGCCGGCCCGTCCTTGCGGGTGGGCAGCTACACGCATCCCGAGTACGCGGAGTCGATGGCGGGGGTGTTCCAGCTCACGCGGGCCACCGCGCTGCTGCTGCGCGGCACCGAAGGCGAAGTCGTCGCCGACCCCCGGCGGCTTCCGCGCATGGAAGGCTTCGTGCGCGGCGAACGCATGCTGCTCGAAGCAGGCGAGCGTGGCAGCCTCGCATCGGTGCCGGAGCTTCCCCAGGAG
>DAIMZU010000119.1:0-7242 GCA_036733845.1 Ramlibacter sp. | reverse complement strand
GACATGGTGAAGGCCATCCGCCAGGACGTCCTCGACAAGATAGTCGCCACCATCCCGGTCAAGCGCCTCGGCCAACCCGAGGAGATCGCCTCCATCATCGCGTGGCTGGCGTCGGAAGAGGGCGGCTACTCCACCGGGGCGGACTTCTCCGTCAACGGTGGATTGCACATGGGCTGAGGGGCGAGCAGCACGCGCGCATCACCGGATCACCGCCCGCAGGCGCTCGGCGATGGTTTCCCCGAGCCGCTGGTGCCCGGCTGCGTTCGGATGGACCCCATCCGAGTCGGTGTAACGCGTGCTGTTCTCCTGCGTGACGATCCCGTCGAGATCCACAAAATCCACGGCGTTCGCCGCCGCGCGCCGCATCAGCGTCTCGCGCATGGCGGCAGTCTCGCGGGTGGCGCCCTGCGGCGTCCACGGACCCAGGGTCACGAGCCGCGCTTGCGGCCACGCCTGCCGGATCATCGCCACGCTGGCGTCATAGACGCGGGCCACCTCGTCCAGGTCACGGAAGCGGTCATTGAACCCGAGTGCGGTCACGATGACTGCCGGGGGTTTGTTCAGCCGCCCCAGGGTGGTCGTGATGCGCGAGGTGGGTGACTGCGGGCCGGCAGAGAGCCACCCGGACCCACCGATCCCTTCGGTCCACAACTCGTGGCCGAGCAGGTCGGCTGCAACGCCCGCATAGGTCCGCCGGGGCGAAGGTGCGCCGTTGCCCTGCGTATAGGAATCCCCGGGCGCGAACGCGATGAGCGGAAGCGCGTCCTCGTTGGTCGGATAAGCGACGCGTGCACCCGGCGGAATCCAAGCGCCCCCGAAAGGCATGAAGCGGCCGAACACCTCGACCTGGCGCATGCGGGTGCCCCCGGAAAGCTCCAGCCGCACCACTCGGGTTTGCCAGTCGTCCCCGAGCCGCAGCGCCGTTGCCGTCGCAGGCACGCCGTCGACCCGGATTTCCACCTGGGTATTCCCATAGGCGAGCAGGCGCAACTCGATGAGTGATGCATCGGTGGCGAACGACACCTTCAGCCCTTGGGACGCCAGTCCATCCGCGATCCGGAAACTCGGGTCGCCGCTCCATGGTCGCGGCGCGGCGCCCACATACCGGAAGGCCGCGTCGTCGCTGGCCAGCCGGCGTGCCTCGCCGAGGCGTGTGCCGTCGCCGGTTGACACGGTTACCGTGTACGTCAACTCCTCGGGGGGCGGTTCCGCATCGGGTGGTGGCAAGGGAGCGGCCGTGTCGGGTCCCGCGCCGTCACGGCCGGGCGGCGAGCCTGGCGCCGGGGTGTCCGCGAAGGAGTCGCGTGGCGGCGTCGGGGAATGCGTCGGGGAATGCGTCGGGGAATGCGGCGGAGGCTGCTGCGGCGCCATGGCCACCGGCGAAGTGGCTAATTCTTGCGAGCCGCCGCCCCCGCATGCACCCAGCATGAACATTGCAGAGGCAGCGAACAGGCGTGCAATCGATGCGGTCAAGACGGCCCCTTGTCGAATCCGACCTGCATGCTAGGCAGCACCGCCGACCTGTCGTGTCGGACAAGGCCGTGCCAGAGCCGGGCGTACCGGGCTTCAGCGGAGCAACAAGGCGGCGACCCGGACCGACCGCAGGAGATCGGTGGTGCGGCTGCCCAGGAGCCAGGACCGCCAAGGAGAGTGGCTGTAGGCCCCCATGGCCACCAGGTCGGTACCTTGGTCCTGCACGACCTGGGAAATCACGCGTTCCGGATCGCCCTGAGCGATCGCGCTGGTGACCGTGAACCCCGCCGCCTCCAGGGTCTGGCGGGCCCAGTCGATCGTGGCGGGCGCCTGGGCGTCCGGTTTGCCAGCCATCAGCACATGGACGGGAAGGCCTCGCAGCAAGGGGCTCGCGGCGATCGACTGGATGCCGCGGCGCATGAGGGCGCTGCCGTCGAATGCCAGCAGGACCCGGGTGGGCGCCTGGAACCGGTCGGTGACAGCGAGCACCGGCCTATCGACGGCACGGACAGCCCATTCGAGGTTGCGCCCGAGGTCCCGCCCGGTGATGCCGGCCGCGCTGCCTCGCCGACCGAGTACGAACAGCGACACGTTGGTCTGCTGCTCGGACAGGGTGTCTTCGAGCGTTCCGTGGCGCTGTCGCACGTCGACTTCATGCGCGCCTGCAGCCAGTGCCCGCTGCCGCAGCGAATTCAGGAACACCCGCCCCGACTCCCGCATGGCGCGGCTGCGGGCTTCGTCCTGGTCCGCCAGTTCCTTGAGCAGGTGCTCCTGGGCATCCAGTCCCAGCGCTCCGCTGTGGTCCTTGCCGCGGTCGGCGGCAGCAGGCGCCTCGAGCACGTGCAGGAACTCGATGCCCGTCTCCAGCTTGCGTGCCGCCCAGGCGGCATAGTCCGCCACGGATTCTGCATAGGGGGACAGGTCGACGCAGGCCATCACGCGTTCATCGTTGTGCATCGTCATCCCCTTCAATGGCCGAGCAGCAGGTCACCGGCGCCGTCCTTGTCGTGGACGGCGAAGCGGTCCACCAGGGTGGCGCTGGCCTCATTGAGCCCCACCATTTCGACTTCCGTGCCCTCTCGCCGGAACTTCAGCACGACCCGGTCGAGGGCGCTGACCGCGGTGATGTCCCAGAAGTGCGCATGGCTGACGTCGATGCGGACCTTCTCGAGCACTTCCTTGTAGTCGAAGGACTCGGCGAAGCGCTCGGCTGATGCGAAGAACACCTGGCCCTTGACCTCGTAGACGCGGCTGCGGCCTTCATCGGCGATGCGTGAGCGCACCCGCAGGATCTGCCCGACCTTGTGCGCGAAGAAGAACCCGGACAGCAGCACCCCGGTCAGCACGCCCTTGGCCAGGTCGTGCGTCAGGACGGTGACGGCAACCGTCGCGAGCATGACCACACTCGAACTCGCTGGGTGCTCGCGCAGGTTGCGGATGGAGCTCCAGTTGAAGGTGCCGATGGAGACCATGATCATGACCGCCACGAGCGCAGCCATTGGGATGCGGCTGACCCAGTCGCCGAGGAAGACCACCATGACGAGGAGGGCGACGCCCGCAGTGAGCGCCGAGAGCCGGCCCCGGCCACCCGATTTCACGTTGATGACCGACTGTCCGATCATGGCGCAGCCGGCCATGCCGCCGATGAAGCCGGTAGCCACGTTGGCAATGCCCTGGCCGACGCACTCCCGGTTCTTGTCGCTGCGCGTGTCGGTCAGTTCGTCGACGATGGTGGCGGTCATCATCGACTCGAGCAGCCCCACCACCGCCAGCGTGAGCGAATAGGGCAGGATCACCATCAGGGTGTCCCAGGTGAGCGGGACGTTCGGCAGCAGGAACACCGGCAGGCTGTCGGGCAGCTCGCCCATGTCCCCGACGGTGCGGATGTCCCAACCCAGGGCGATCACCACGCCCGTCAGCACGACGATGGCCACCAGGGGCGACGGCACCGCGCGCGTGACATAGGGCAGCCCATAGATGATTCCCAGCCCGGCCGCGGTGATCGCATACACGTGCCAGGTGACGTTCGTCAGTTCGGGCAACTGGGCCAGGAAGATCAGGATGGCCAGTGCGTTGACGAAGCCTGTGACCACCGAGCGCGACACGAAGCGCATCAGACTGCCGAGCTTGAATGCACCGGCGATGACCTGCAGCACCCCCGTCAGCACGGTAGCCGCCAGCAGGTACTCCAGACCGTGGGACTTGACGAGGGTCACCATCACCAGGGCCATGGCGCCAGTGGCGGCGGAGATCATGCCGGGCCGTCCTCCGACGAAGGCGATCAGTGTCGCGATCGAGAAAGAGGCATACAGGCCGACCTTGGGATCGACGCCCGCGATGATGGAAAACGCGATCGCCTCGGGAATCAGTGCGAGCGCGACGACCAGCCCCGCCAGCAGGTCGTTGCGGACATTGGAGAACCAGTCCTGGCGGATGGATTGAATGGACATGCAGACAGGTTGCGCCACCACGGCGCAGACAAGAGAGGGGAGTCGGGAGGTGGCGGTCCAGACCGCGCGGGAGTGGACGAGCCGGTACGAGAAGGCAGCAGGCCCGGCTGGTCAGGGCGGCGCGACGGAGCAGAAATAGCCGCGCGGCAGGGCAGCACCCCGGTAGTCCACCGGTTCGGCGCAGGCGTGCAGCATCAGGAGCATGGCCGTCATTGTACGGTCATGCTGCCGACCCATGGTGCGATGCACAAACCCCTTCCGCGCCTGCCTCATGCGGACGACAGCAGCGGTCGGAATCGACCTACGGCGCAGCCAGGACCCCCGCTTCTCACAATGGGGCATGATTGCTACTTCGGCCGCGTGGGTGCATGCCCACAGGTCCGCCCATACCAGGGACCGCGCCGATTACCGCGCCGACATCGACGGGCTGCGGGCGGTGGCGGTGCTCGCAGTGGTCGTGCACCACATCTCACCGGGACTGCTGCACGGCGGGTATGTCGGGGTCGACGTCTTCTTCGTGATCTCGGGCTACCTGATCACGCAGATCATCCATGCCGAGCAGCGCGAAGGCCGGTTTTCCTTTGGAGAGTTCTACGCCCGCCGGGCGCGCCGCATCCTGCCGGCGTTGTTCGCCGTGCTGGTCGCGACGGTCGCTGCCGGATGGTGGCTGCAGTTGCCCAGCGATTACCGCGGTACGTTGCGCGCTGCCGTGGCGGCCGTGTTCTCGGCGTCCAACCTGCTGTTCTGGAGCAGCAATCGTGGCTATTTCGATGCCATCGAAGATCGGCTGAACCCCCTGCTGCACACCTGGTCGTTGGGCGTGGAAGAGCAGTTCTATCTATTCTTTCCCTTGCTGCTGCTGGGCTGGTTTCGGCTGCCGCGAGGGTGGCGGTCCGCCGTTCTGGTGGTGGCCGCCATCGCCAGCCTCGCGCTGGCGCAGGCGCTGGTCAAGTGGTATCCCAGTGAAGTCTTTTACCTGCTGCCATTTCGCGCATGGGAGTTCCTCGTCGGCAGTGCGCTTGCGCTAGGGATGGTGCCGGTCATCAACCGCTCCTGGCTGAAGTCGCTGCTGTGCGCGCTCGGCCTGGCAGCGATTGGCTGGAGTTGCGTGGCATTCACCGAGGCCACCCGGTTTCCCGGCGCTTCGGCGATGCTTCCGGTGTTCGGCGCCGCCGCCGTCATCCACGCGGGCAGCGGATCCATCGCCGGGCCGGGCCGCATTCTCACGTGGCGGCCCGTTGTGTTTACCGGACTGGTGTCGTATTCGCTGTACCTGTGGCATTGGCCGGTGCTCGTGCTGACCGACTACGCAGCCCTCGTGCCGGCCGGCGCGCTGGGGGGATGGATCGTGTTCGCACTCTCCTTCGGCCTGGCTGTGCTGTCCTACCGCTTCGTCGAGCAGCCCTTCCGGCGTCCGCAGCCGGCGACGGTCCGCATGCGGGTGGCCGTCGCGGCGTCGCTGGCGGGTTTCGCGGTGGCCATGGCGGCCGCCGGCGAGCACACCCGCGGATTTGCGGGGCGCTTTTCCGAGGACATCGTCGAGCTCGACCTCGCCCGCGCCCAGCGGGGTGACTGGCGCGCCTGCTTCGGCCGGCCGGTCGACCGGTCCTGCATCATTGGCGATACGACTGTGCCGCCGGATGTGCTGGTCTGGGGCGACAGCCACGCCTTGTCCTGGACGCCTGCGCTGGACGCCGAGATGAAGAAGTCGGGTCGCAGCGCATGGCTGGTCGCGCACCCCGGCTGCCCGCCCTTAGCCGACATCCGCCACCACACCAACCCGCGCTGCGACGCCCGCAACGCGGACGTGATGCGCCTGCTCGATGGCGCCAGCGGGCCGCGCACCGTCGTCATGGCCGGCTTCTGGAGCACGTACTTCCGCGGGGGCGGCCCGATCGAGTTCCTTCCGGCGGGGCATGATGGCCCGCCGGTCTCCCGCGGCATCCCTGGGGCCACCGCAGCCCTGCAGGGGACGCTCGAACGCCTGCTGGCCGATGGCCGTGCGGTCGTGCTGATCGGGCCGGTGCCTTCCTATCCGCGCAGCGTGCCCGCCGCCATCGCCATGGAGCGCGCGCTCGGGCGGCCGCTGCTCGACCGCTCACTCGAGAGCCAGGAGGAGCGGCATGCCCCGTTCGCAGAAGCACTGGCCCAGCTGGGTCCGCGCGAGTCGCTGTACGTGATCCACCCCTTCAAGTGGCTTTGCGAGGACGGCGAGTGCCGGGTGCTCGACGCCGACGAGTCCCTGTACAGGGACGGGCACCACCTCAATGCACGGGGAGCCGAACTGTTGGCGCCTCGCCTGGGGCTTTCGCTGTCGGGTGCAGGCGCCAGCGTGACAGACTGATGGATTTTCGAGGAGGGCGCCTGTCGATGCTCTCGGCGCCCGCAGCCGACGCGGGGCTCAGTCGACCAGGTCCTCGATCACCAGTTGGCGGTACTTCTGCGCATACGACAACGGCAGCCCCTTGAGCCAGGCCATCATGTCCGCACTCTCCTGCTGCCCCGGGGCGTAGACCATCAATCCCCAGTGGCCGTTCGAGGCGAAGTCCGTCATGCGGCGGACGGTGTCGGCTTCGGTGCCTGCAGACGGCAGCGGAATGTCTGCATTGCCGACAGTGCGCGCGATCTCGCTGAGAACGGTCTCAGGAGACAGCAATGTCATGGCGTCTGCTGACATGCCGTGGTCGGTCAGCACCTTCATGGCCTGCTTCGCGTCGTCGCGCGTGGGGAGCATCATCACGACATACCCGGTCGGGTAGAACACACCGGACATGGTCTGCATGCTCGAGTCCAGTACAAAGGGTTTCATGCGGCCTCCTGCAGTCGATGAGGCATTCGACGCCGATCCGTGCCGCGCGGGTGTCGGTGACGTGGGGCGCGGACTGTAGGACGGCTGCTGAGCGCAAACCACATGCCGCGAGCCGCTGTGCTCAAATGCTCCTTTCCTCAAACTTGTGCGCGGTCCACACCTTCGGTCCGGCCTATCCCGAGAAAAGGAACTTGATGTCCAGACTGGACTCGCTCAATGCCATTGATTTCCCGATTTCTGCATTCTTGAACCAGTTCGCACAGCGCTCCTGGGCGGTGGACCAGGCCGTGGCGTTCCTGTCGGTCAACCACCTCTTCAAGGGCGGCGTGCTGATGGCCCTTCTCTGGTGGGCATGGTTCCGCCAGGCACCGCAGCCGGGGCGAAAAGATGCACGCGATCACATGATCGCCACGCTGGTCAGCTGCATCGTTGCACTTGCCGTCGCCCGAGTCATGATCCTGCTGCTGCCCTACCGGGACCGGCCGCTGCACACGGACGCCCTCGACTGGA
>DAIMZU010000118.1:0-7268 GCA_036733845.1 Ramlibacter sp. | reverse complement strand
TGGCGCGCGCCTCCAGCCACTTGCCGAGCAGCACCAGCGTGATCACCACCGCCGACGCCTCGTAGTAGAGGTGAACCTCGCCCTGCGTGAGCCACAGCCAGGTCGACAGTCCCCATCCGGCCGACGTGCCGATGGCCACCAGCAGGTCCATGTTGCCCGTGCCCGCCCGCAGCGCATGCCAGCCGGCCCGGTAGAAACGGGCGCCGAGGATGAACTGCACCGGGGTCGCCAGAACGAACTGGAGCCATGCCGGCAGCATCCAGTGCTGGCCCGCGAGGTCGCCAACCATGGGCAGCACCAGCGGCGCCGAAAGCAGGAGCCCGACGGCGACCGGCAGGAACCCCGCCCACGGCGAGCTGCCGGAGGATTCGTCCTGCCGCCGTGACCGCGGCTCGTAGCCGGCGTCCCGCACGGCACGGCGCAGTTGCGCCTCCGACTGGCGCTGCGGCTCATAGGTGATGCGCGCCGATTCGGTGGCCAGGTTGACCGAGGCGTCCTGCACGCCCGGCATGCGGCGCAGCGCGCGCTCGACGCGTCCGACGCAGGACGCGCAGGTCATTCCGCCCACCCCGAGGTCGAGCGTGGCGAGCCCCGGGCCCGATGCGGTGGCCTCGGGCATGGAATCGGCCGTAGCGGGAGAAATGGTCGTGGTCATAGTGTGGAGCTTGCACCTTGCCATGGTGGGAGGGTCAAGACTTGATCCTGATCAACCCCGCTCACGTCAGGGTCTGAGATGCTCACCTTGACCCTTCCATGGTGGCAAGCTTGATCCTGTGGTCTTCCCACCCACCTGAACCACTCACCTGAAAAAGGATTCTCCGATGAACCAGAACTTCGATGTCCAGGGCATGACCTGCGGCCACTGCGAACGTGCCGTGACCCAGGCTGTCAAGACCCTCGACCCCTCCGCCGAGGTCCGCATCGACCGCGCGGCCGGGAAGGTGGAAGTCCAGACCGAGCAGCCCCGAGAAGCCATCGCCCGGGCGATCGCCGAAGAAGGCTACGCCGTCCGATGAACATCGGCGAGGCCGCCCGGCTGTCGGGCGTATCGGCCAAGATGGTCCGCCATTACGAGGGGCTGGGGCTGTTGCCCAGCGTCTCGCGCAGTGACAGTGGCTACCGCCAGTACGGCGACACCCAGGTGCACACGCTCAGGTTCATCAAGCGAGCCCGGGAGCTCGGCTTTTCGATGGAGGAGATTGCCGAGCTCCTCGGGCTGTGGCAGAACCGCCGGCGCGCCAGCGCCAGTGTGCGCCGCATCGCGCAGGCGCACGCCGAGGCGCTCGCACGGCGCATCGAGGCGATGCAGTCCATGCAGCGCACGCTCGAGCACCTCGTCCACTGCTGCCGGGGTGATGACCGGCCCGACTGCCCCATCCTCGACGACCTGGCCAGTGGTCCGACCCATCCATGAACGACGAACTTCTCGCGCTGTACCCCTCGCTGCACAGGCTTGGCGGTCGACTCGAATCCCTGCCGCGGGTGGAGGCGCCCTCGGGCACCGTCCTCTTCTCCGTCAACCAGCCTTGCGCCGGGCTCCCGCTGCTGGTGCGAGGCGAAGTGCGCGTCTGCCTGGGCTCCGGAGAAGGCCGCTCCCTCGAGCTTTACAGGGTGCATCCGGGCGAGCTGTGCGTGGCCTCCAGCGCAAGCCTGCTGCGGGCGCAGCCCCCGCGCGCCCAGGGCATCGCGGTGGGCTCCTGCGTCGCCTACCTGCTGTCGCCGGCCGACTTCCTCGCATGCATGGACGACCGGAGTTTCCGCGACCTGGTGCTCGGCCTGTTCGCCGAGCGCCTGTCCGAGCTCACCGACCTGGTCGACGCCGTGGCCTTCCAGCGGCTGGACCGGCGCCTGGCGGCGGCCCTGCTCGGCCACGGACCCGAGCGCGCCGTCACGCACCAGCAGCTCGCCGACCAGCTCGGCACCGTCCGCGAGATGGTCACCCGCCTGCTGCACCGCTTCGAGCAGCAGGGCTGGATCGCCCTGTCCCGCGAGCGCATCCGCATCCTCGACAGTGCCGCACTGCGCCGCCAGGCGGAGGCCGTGTGACGCTGGTCACAGACTGAGCGCGATGCCTCCAGTCCAATCGTTCATCTGATCACCCGAAGGAGGACTCCATGACTCGCAACATCGGCAACATCGAGCGCGTGGTGCGCGTGCTGGCTGGCCTGGTCCTGATGGGCCTGGCGCTGACCGGCGTCGTCGGCTGGTGGGGCTGGCTCGGCGCGATTCCGCTGGCCACCGGCCTCATCGGCTGGTGCCCGCCCTATGCCATGCTGGGCATCAACACCTGCAAGACGGGATCGACACGGTCGGCCTGAAGCCAGACAGGCGGCTGGATGACCCCGGCCACGCCGGGGCGCCTTCGGCTCGCCACAATCGGGGCATGGACAGCCCTTTTTCCTCCGCGCGCCGCGTCGAGCGCATCGTCACCGGACAGGCCACCCAGGACGGCGCGGGCGTCAAGCTCACGCGCCTTCTGACGCAGGACCTGCAGCGCCGGCTCGACCCCTTCCTGATGCTGGACAACTTCGCCAGCGATGACCCGGATGAGTACCTTGCCGGGTTCCCCGACCACCCCCACCGCGGCTTCGAGACGATCACCTACATGATCGCTGGCCGGATGCGCCACCGCGACAGCGCCGGCCACGAGGGCTTGCTGCAGAACGGCGGCGTGCAGTGGATGACCGCGGGGCGCGGCCTCGTGCACAGTGAGTTGCCCGAGCAGGAGCACGGCACCATGGAAGGCTTCCAGCTCTGGCTGAACCTTCCGGGCACGCGCAAGCTGTGCGACCCCTGGTACCGGGACATCCAGTCGGCGGAGATCCCTCAGTTCACCACCCCGGCGGGCGTGACGGTGCGCGTGATCGCGGGCCACTCCCAGGGGGTCGCGGGTGCCGTGCAGCGCGAGGTCACCGAACCGCTCTACCTCGACCTGCACCTGCCCCAGGGCGCTGCCTTCGAGCAGCCCCTGCCCGCCTTGCACAACGCATTCGTGGTCGTCTACCGCGGCCGCCTCGAAGTGCCGCAGCCCGGCAGCGATCCGACCGTCATCGGCCGCCAACGCATGGCCGTCCTGGCCAACGAAGGCGAGCGTGTGGCCCTGCACGCACCCGAGGACGCGCGCGCCATCCTGGTCGCCGGCCGTCCGCTCAAAGAGCCGATTGCGCAGTACGGGCCCTTCGTCATGAACACGCGCGATGAGCTGATCCAGGCCGTGGACGACTTCCGCAGCGGCCGCTTCGCCTGAGGACGGGCAAACTTTACATGCGAGCAACACGGCGGCATGCCCCCTTCACACAGGGCGGCGACAGTGGACCCACGCTGCAAGTCCGCAGTGGATCATTGCAAACGGAGCACCTGATGGCCTTTCATCGCACTTTCATCACCGCCGCGCTCGCCGCTACGCTCGCCGGGGGCGCCTTCGCACAATCCGCTCCTGCCCAGCAAGGCGCCCAGGTCCATGCGCACGCCCAGGGCCAGGGGCAGGGGCGCATGGACCCCGCCAAGCGGCAGGCGTTCGTCAACGAGCGCATGGCGCAGCTCAAGCAGAAGCTGCAGATCACCGGTGGCCAGGAAGCCGCATGGAACAACTTCGCCAGCGCCATGCAGCCGCCCGCCGGCATGCAGCGCCCGGACCGTGACGCCATGGCGCGCATGACCACGCCCGAGCGCATCGACCAGATGCAGGCCATGCATGCGCAGCGCAGCGCCGAAATGACGCGTCGCACGGAGGCCATCAAGACCTTCTATGCTGTGCTCACGCCCGAGCAGCGCAAGGTCTTCGACGAGCAGTCCATGGCCATGATGGGCGGCCGCCGCGGCGGCATGGAAGGCCACGGGGAGCACGGCGGCAAAGGGCGCCATGGGAGCCATGGCGGTGGCATGCACGGTGGCGGCATGCACCGCGGCTGACCCGCGCACGCCGCATCAGTACCGGTAGGACCAGCGCAACACGATCAGGTCCTCGCCCGGATTGGGCCTGCGGATGCCGGCATTGGACACGTGCACGGCCCGCAGGCTCCATTCGCGGCGACCATCGGGGCCGAACGTGCGGCCCAGCGCAAGAACGTCGTGGAAGTTCCAGCGGCTGCCCATGCGGACCTCCCCCACCTCGTAATGACGATGGTGGAAAGACGCGCCGATGCCGGCCTCCACGAACCAGGCGGACTCCCCGTCGAAGGGGCGCCAGCGCAGCAGGGGCACGAGCGACAACTGCCCGTAGGCCTGCCTCCCTTGGGAGATGGCCGACCAGTGCGTCAGCGACACATCGAACGCGCCACTGAATTCCCCGCCCAGCCGCTGCGAACGCCAGCGGCTTTCCCAGCGCAGCCCGGCGCCGGCGACCGTCGCGTCCCGGCTCGATCGCCCCAGGTTCAGGAACACCCGGTCGGGAGCGCGCAATCCCGGGGCGCTTTCCTGGCCCGCAGCGCCCGGCGCCATCGTCGCCAGCGCAAGCAGGACGAGCACAGGACCGGGGGTCTTCAGGGGCATGGCCGCAGTGTCCCGCAGAGCCAGTCCGGCGGGTGAGGCGGCAAGCTCCACCGCGCCCGCGGTCCAAAAATTGGATGGATGCCGGCGGCGGCCCTGGCGATCCGCCTTCAGCGCGCTCCTCCGGCGTCCTACATACCCGGGACACAGGTCCGGACCGCGCCCTGCTGACGCTGCATTTGGCTCGGCGTCCTACAGCCGTCGAAAACGCCCCGGTACACAGTCGCCGCATTCCCCAGCCCACCCCTGCTTCATGACTGAGATCCACGGCCCTGGGCATGTGCTGACCGTGATGACGGTCAACATCCACAAGGGCTTCACCTTCTTCAATCGCAAGTTCATGCTGCCCGAGTTGCGCGACGCCGTGCGCAAGGTCGGCGCCGACGTCGTGTTCCTGCAGGAGGTGCTGGGCAACCACGACGAGCACGGGCGCAGGTTCACCGGCTGGCCCGAGGCACCCCACTACGAGTTCATGGCCGACGAGATCTGGCCGCAGTTCGCCTATGGGCGCAACATGGTCTATCCTAAGGGCCACCACGGCAACGCGGTCATGTCCAAGTTCCCGATCGTGCACAACCACAACTGGGACGTGTCGATCGCCGCCGGTCCCGAGAAACGCGGACTGCTGCATTGCGTCCTGCGGGTTCCGGGACAGCCCCTGGACGTCCACGTGATCTGCGTGCACCTCGGTCTGCAGGAACAGCACCGGCGGGTCCAGCTGCGCCAGCTCTGCGAGATGGTGCGCGCCGAGGTGCCGCTGAACGAGCCGCTGATCGTCGCCGGCGACTTCAACGACTGGCGCCGGCGGGCCGACCGCGTGCTGTGGGAAGGCGCGCAGCTGCGCGAGGTGTTCGTCGAGACCTACGGCAGCCCCGCGAAGACATTCCCGGCGCGCTTTCCGTTGCTTTGCCTCGACCGAATCTACGTGCGCAACGCTTCGGCACACTTGCCGGTGGTGCTGCCCCGCAAGCCGTGGTCGCACCTGTCGGACCATGCGCCGCTCGCAGCGGAGATCCACCTATGAACGACTGGCTCGACGGCAATGACTTCAGGCTGCTCGAGAACGGCGAGGAGTTCTTTCCCCGCGTGTTCGAGTGCATCGCGCAGGCCGAGCGCGAAGTCCTGATCGAAACGTTCATCCTGTTCGAGGACAAGGTCGGCCTGGCACTGCACGCGGTGCTGTGCCGGATCGCGCGGCGCGGCGTGCAGGTGGACCTCACCATCGACGGCTGGGGATCGCCGAACCTGTCCGACGAGTTCATCCGTACGCTGGCGGCCGCGGGCGTGCGCCTGCACGTGTTCGACCCGGGTCCGCGGCCCTTTGGGCTGCGTCCCAAGGTCCTGCGGCGCATGCACCGCAAGATCGTGGTGATCGACGGGCAGCGGGCCTTCATGGGAGGCATCAACTACTCGGCCGACCACCTGGCCGATTACGGGCCGGAGGCCAAGCAGGACTACTCGGTCGAGATCCGCGGCCCCATCGTCGCGACCATCCACCGGTTTGCCCATGCGGCGCTGGCCGGCGGGCTGCGGCACGAGCGCGGGCGCCGCTGGTGGCGCTGGCGGCGCCACCTGCGCACGCCGCCACAGCAGCTGCCCCGTGCCGGCACCGCCAGGGCCCTGTTCGTCGTGCGTGACAACGTGGAGCACCTGGACGACATCGAGCGCCACTACCGGCTGGCGATCCGCTCGGCGCGCCATCGGGTGGTGATCGCGAACGCGTATTTCTTTCCCGGCTACCGCCTCGTGCGCGAGCTTCGGCGCGCCGCGCGCCGCGGCGTGGACGTGCGGCTCGTGCTGCAGGGCCAACCCGACATGGCGATCGTCAAGACCGCCGCCAGCACGCTCTACCACCACCTGCTCAAGGCCGGCGTTCGCATCTTCGAGTACTGCGAGCGCCCGCTGCATGGCAAGGTGGCCCTCGTCGACGACGAATGGAGCACCGTCGGCTCGAGCAACCTCGACCCGCTGAGCCTTGCGCTGAACCTCGAAGCCAATGTGATCATCCACGACCGGGCCTTCAACGCCCTGCTGCACGAGCGACTGATGCACCTGGTGAGCAACAGCTGCAACGAGATCCACGCGGAGGCACTCGGCCGCGTGCGCGGCTGGGACCTGGTGCGCAGCTACATCGCTTTCCATGTGATGCGCAAGTTCCCACTGTGGGCAGGGTGGCTGCCGCCGCACGATCCGCGCCTGAAGACGGCCGTCGATGCGTCGTTCAGCGCGCCCTTGGCGGCCAAGGACTCGCCATGAGCCCGCCGGCGGCCCAGGCCGCAGACGGCCCGCGCCCTGCCTCCACGGCGTGGGCCTGGTTCAAGCGCATTCTCACGCTCGTGTTCTTCGCGGCGGTGGCGGTGTTCACCGTCCGCTATGCGCAGAACGTCGAATGGGCCCAGGTCTGGGAGTCGATCCGGACCACCCCCGCGCGCGTGCTCGCCCTGGCCATTGCGCTCACGGCCGCCAGCCACCTCATGGTCAGCTCCTTCGACCTGTTCGGAAAGCATTACACCGGCCACGCGGTTCCGGCGCGGCGGGTGGTGGGCGTCAACTTCATCAGCTATGCCTTCAACCTGAACATGGGTGCGCTGGTGGGCGGCGTGGCCTTCCGCTTCCGCCTCTATTCGCGACTGGGCCTGGACAACCCCACCATCACGCGCGTGCTGTCACTGAGCATCCTGACCAACTGGCTGGGCTACCTTGCCGTGGCCGGAGTCGTGTTCGCCGTCTCGCCCCTGCCGCTGCCGCCCACCTGGAAACTCGACAGCGCAGGCCTTCAT
>DAIMZU010000117.1:0-7278 GCA_036733845.1 Ramlibacter sp. | reverse complement strand
CCCCCGCCGGGCCCCACGGCCTGCACGCCCAGCCGCCCCTCGGTGCCCACCTCGCGCGCGACCCGGGTCACCTCGGAGGCGAACGAGCGAAGCTGCTCGACCATGGTGTTGGTCGCTTCCTTGAGCTGCAGGATCTCGCCGCGCACGTCCACCGTGATCTTCTTGGACAGGTCGCCGTTGGCCACCGCGATCGTGACGTCGGCGATGTTGCGCACCTGCGCGGTGAGGTTGCCCGCCATCTGGTTGACCGAGTCGGTGAGCTCCTTCCAGACGCCGGACACCCCGCGAACCTTGGCCTGGCCGCCCAGCTTGCCTTCGGTTCCGACCTCGCGCGCCACGCGCGTGACTTCGGAGGTGAACACCGAGAGCTGGTCGATCATCGAGTTCACGAGGCGCGCAGAGCGCAGGAACTCCCCCTTGAGCTCGCGGCCGTCGACCTCCAGTTCCATCGGAAGTCCGAGGTCGCCCTTGGCTACGGCGCCGATGGTGCGGGCGATGTCGGTGGTCGGACGCACGAGGTCGTCCATGAGGGTGTTCAGGCAGTCCACCTGCGCTGCCCAGCCGCCCAGAGCGCCAGGCGAGGACATGCGCTGCGACAGGCGCCCGTCGCGGCCCACCGTATTGCTCAGGCGCGCGGCCTCGTCGGTCAGGCGCTGCGCATTCGAGATCGCCTGGTTGAACGCGCGCGCGATGCGTCCGTCCACGGACGACCAGTCGACCGGAAGTCGTGCAGAAAAATCGCCTTCGGCAAAGGCCAGCAAGGCGGCCAGGAGTTGGCGCGCGTGCGGGTCCTCCTCGCGCGAGCGGCGGGTCAGGATCGGAGGAACAGCATCGGCCGATGCGGGCGCGGAACGGTTGACCTTCTTCTTGGCGGAAGGCCGTGCAAGCGAGTCCATCGGAGTTTCCTTGTTTTGTCGTCAGCCGGTGGCTGAGCCACGGCATTTCATAAACGCACTGGAGCGGCGATGGGGGCGGCAGTGCATGAGCATGGCAAGCTGCCCCAGTGTGCTGCTGCGCACGACCTACATGTGTAGGACAAATCCGGCAATTGGAAGAGGCAGGAGCGCACACGCACCTGAACGGGATTTTTTCGCGCGCGGCGCGCCTTGGCCCAGCGGCACGGCAAATGACGTTAGAGTCGCAGGCTATGCGTTTTGCAGCCCTGCTGCCATGAGCCGGCCCGCACTCGCGCCCGACCTGCGGCGCTTCGTGGTCACCAACATTCCGTCCGTTCCTTACCTGGAGGCGGTCCTGCTGCTGCGCGCCGATCCGGCACGCGAGTGGACCTCGCAGGACATGGCCGGACGGCTGTACATCGCAACGGATGAGGCACAGCCGCTGCTCGATGCGGCCGCCCAGGCGCACCTGGCCTTGCGCAGCGGCGACCAGCCGCCGCGGTATCGCTACAGCCCGGGTTCGCCCGAACTCGCTGAGCTCGTCGACCGGCTCGCGGCCCACTACGCCAGCGACGTCGTCACCGTGGCGACCCTCATCCATGGAAAGACGGAAAAGCGCGCCCAGCAATTTGCGGATGCGTTCCGCTGGCGAAAGGACTCCTGATGGCCTCCATCGTCTACTTCCTGTGCGCGCTGACTTCGCTCGCCTGCTTCGTGTTCCTGCTGCGTGGATGGCTGGCCAGCGGCGCACGGCTGCTGTTCTGGAGCGCGCTGTGCTTCGGCTTCATGACCGCGAACAATTTCCTGCTGGTGCTGGACAAGATCTACATCCTCGATGCCGACCTCAGCACCTGGCGTCTGGTGATGGCGTTCATCGCCGTGAGCCTGCTTGTGTTCGGGCTGGTCTGGGAGGAGGAATGAAGCCGTGCTGAACCAGACCTTGATGGGTGCCATCGCCTTCGGCTCCGCCGTCGCCGGCCTGTTCTTCTTCCGCTTCTGGCGCCGCTCGGGCGACCGCTTCTTCGTGTTCTTTGCGCTGGCCTTCTGGCTCGAGGCGATGAACCGCGTCGTGCTGGCGCTGCTGCCGAGCACCTCCGAACTGACCCCGGTGGTCTATCTCATCCGCGTCGTCGCCTATGGATTGATCCTCGTGGCCATCGTCCAGAAGAACCGGCCCCGAAGTTGAACCCGCCGGCGAGGCGCTAGGCGTCCGTCCAGCCGGACGAGCGTGCCTGCGCGAGCGTCCGGTCGAGGGCCTGCCGGGCCAGGGTCACCAGTTCGTCCACCTGCTCGCGCGTGATGATCAGCGGCGGTGCGACGATCATCCGGTCCCCGACAGCGCGCATCACCAGTCCATTCTCGAAGCAGTGGGCCCGGCAGGCGAGGCCGACGCCGAGCCCGGCAGGAAAGGACTCGCGCGTGGCGGGATCACGCGCCAGCTGGATTGCGGCCATCAGGCCGCAGCTGTCCACCTGCGCGACGAGCGGATGGTCGAGCAGCGTGGCAAGGCGCGAGGCGAGGTAGGGGCCGGTGTCCTCGCGCACCCGCTCCACCAGGCCCAGGCGCTCGATGAGGTCGAGGTTGGCGAGCGCGACGGCACAGGCGACCGGGTGGCCGGAGTAGGTGAAGCCGTGCTCAAACTCGCCCCCCTGCTCCACCAGCACGCGTGCGACGCGGTCGCCCACCAGCACGCCGCCCAGCGGGATGTAGCCGCTGGTCACGCCCTTGGCAAAGGTGACCAGGTCGGGCTGCACGCCGAAGGTCTCGCAGCCCCACCACCGGCCGGTGCGCCCGAACCCGCAGATGACCTCGTCGCTCACCAGCAGGATGCCGTAGCGCTCGCAGATGCGCTGCACCTCGGGCCAGTAGCTCGCCGGCGGCACCACCACGCCGCCCGCGCCCTGGACAGGCTCGGCGATGAATGCGGCGACGGACTCGGGCCCAAGGGAAAGAATCTTCTGCTCCAGCCAGCCGGCGGCAAGCCGGGCGAAGTCCTCATCGCTCAAGCCCCTGGCCGCGCCCTCGCGGTGCAACCAGGCGTGGGGCTGGTCGATGTGCACGATGCCGGGAATGGGAAGGCCGCCCTGCGCGTGCATGGCCGCCATGCCGCCGAGCGAAGCGGCGGTCAGGGTCGAGCCGTGATAGGCATTCACGCGGGAGATGATCACCTGCCGCTGCGGCTGCCCCATCAGGTCCCAATACCGCCGCACGAGCCGCACCTGGGTATCGTTGGCTTCGGAACCCGAATTGCAGAAGAACACATGACCCATGCCGCCGGGCGAAAGGGCCGCGAGGCGTTCAGCCAGCGCCACGGCAGCCGGCGTGGTCGTCTGGAAGAAGCCGTTGTAGTAGGGCAGCTCGCGCATCTGGCTCGCTGCGGCCTCGACCAGGGCCTCCTGCCCGTACCCGACGTTGACGCACCACAGCCCCGACATCGCGTCGAACAGCCGGCGCCCCTCGCTGTCCCACACATGCAGGCCTTCGGCGCGCGTGATCACCCGCACGCCCTTGTGTGCGAGCGCGCGCGGGTCGGTGAAGGGATGCAGCAGGTGCGCGGCGTCGGCGTCCTGCCACTCGCGGGTGCTTCGCGGCGGCAGCGGCCAGGAAGTGCGCGGGTCGGCGTTGTCCATGGACACGCTCACACATGCAGGAGCAGGTGCTCCCGCTCCCAGGGTGAGATCACGCGCATGAATTCCTCGTGCTCCAGGTCCTTGATCTCGGCGTAGACGGTCAGGAACTCGCGCCCGAGCACCTCGGCCAGGTCCTTCTCGGCACGCAGCAGCGACACCGCCTCGGCCAGGCTGCGGGGCAGGTCGAAGGCGCTCTGGTAGGCATTGCCCGTGCACTCCTGCGTGGGCTCGATGCGCTGCTCGATGCCCAGGAACCCGCAGGCCAGCGTCGCCGCGAGCGCGACATACGGGTTCGCATCGGCGCCGATCACCCGGTTCTCGATTCGCCGCGCCTGAGGCGTCGACACCGGCGAGCGGATGCCAACCGTCCGGTTGTCGATGCCCCACTGGATGTTGATCGGCGCGGCGGTGAACCGGGCCAATCGGCGGTAGCTGTTCACGTAGGGAGCAAACAGGGCCATCGCCGAAGGGATGTACTTCTGCAGGCCGCCCACGTACCAGAAGAACTCCCGGCTGGGCGAACCGTCCTCATTGCTGAACAGGTTGCGTCCGCTCGCCTTGTCGACCAGGCTCTGGTGGACGTGCATCGCGCTGCCGGGCTCGCCCGCGATGGGCTTGGCCATGAAGGTGGCGTACATGTCGTGACGAAGCGCGGTCTCGCGCACGATGCGCTTGAACAGGAACACCTCGTCGGCCAGCCCCAGGGGCGCGGCGTGGAAGAAATTGATCTCCATCTGCCCCGCGCCCACCTCGTGGATCAGCGTGTCCACGTTCAGGCCCATCTTCTCGCAGTAGTCGTAGACGTCCTCGAACAGCGGATCGAACTCGTTGACCGCGTCGATCGAATACGCCTGGCGCGAGGTCTCCGCGCGGCCGCTTCGGCCGATCGGGGCCTTGAGCGGCTGGTCGGGATCGGTGTTGCGGGCGATCAGGTAGAACTCGAGCTCGGGTGCCACGATGGGCGTCCATCCGCGCTCGTCGAACAGCTCGCTCACCCGGCGCAGCACCGAGCGGGGCGCGAAAGGCACCAGCCGGCCATGGCGGTCGTAGCAGTCGTGGATGACCTGCGCCGTCGGGTCCGCCGCCCAGGGCACGATGCGGACCGTACTGGGGTCGGCCACCAGGTGCATGTCCGCGTCGTTGCGGCTGACCACGTCGAAGTACGGGCCATCGGAGGGGTACTCGCCGGTCACGCTCATGGCCACCACCACCTCGGGCAGCCGCATGCCGCGGTCTTCAGTGAACTTCTCGCGGGGAAGGATCTTGCCGCGTGCGACGCCGGTGAGGTCCGGCACCAGGCACTCAACCTCGGTCACGCGGCGCTGGTTGAGCCAGGCCTCGAGCTCCGTGAATTGGGACTGTCGTCGGTCGTCGGTCATGTGGCTCCACCCTGGTCCCATCGTAGCCCTGCCGCCACCGTCCCGCAGGGCTTTCGAGGGGAACTACCTAGGTGCTGGCCCGGCGCGTCCTACATGCGCATCGGACCTGCCCGACGTGCCGGCACCGGGCCCTCGCAGATCATGGCCGATTCCATGGAACCGACACCCCGAAAGAAGCCGCCATGCCCCTGAATTCCGTCCCGGATCACGCGCGCTCGATGCGCCTGACCTCGTCCAGCATCGCCGATGGCCGCATCCAGCGCCCGCACGCGGCGCGCAGCCACGGCGGGGAAGACCAGCCGCCGGGCCTGACCGTGCACGGCTTTCCCGAGGAAGGGCGGTACCTGAGCGTTGTCGCGGACGACCCCGACGCGGTCGTGCCCACCGGAAAGATCTGGGTGCACTGGAACGTGTTCAACGTTCCGCATCGCGGCGAGTCGGTGGACCTGCGCCCCGGGCAGTCCCTGGGCGGAACCCTGGGCGTGACCACCGGTGGCGCCAAGGGATACGAAGGCATGGCCCCACCCGATGGCGAGCACACCTACCGGTTCGCGGTCTTCGCCTCGGCCGAGCCGATCCAGGCGGACACCACCCGGCCCTGGACCGTCGAGGATTTCGAGCGCGCCTACGGCAACAAGACCTTGCGGGTCGCGCTGATCGAGGGCCGCTTCGGCCCGGAGCAGGGACGCAGCTGAGTTCCGGCCCGGCGGGCTGGACCGCCCGTCATCAGTGGATGCGGGTCTCGAAGGTCCGGGTCAGCCCGTCCATGTCGAGGATGCGGATGTGCCGCTTGTCCACTTCGAGCAGGCGCTGCTGCTGGAACGCCGAGAAGGTGCGGCTGACGGTCTCGAGTTTCATGCCCAGGTAGCTGCCGATCTCGGCGCGCGACATGCGCAGGTGGAACTCGGCGGCCGAGTAGCCACGGGCCTTCATCCGTTGGGAGATGTTGATGAGGAAGGCGGCCAGCCGCTCTTCGGCGTTCATGCTGCCCAGCAGCATCATCAGGCTGTGCTCGCGGACGATCTCGCGGCTCATGAGGCGGGCCATCACCATCTGCATGTCGGTGCTGCCGGTCGCCAACTCGGTCAGGTGGGCGTAGGGGATCGCGCAGACCTCCGCGTCCTCGAGGGCAGTGGCGGCGCTGGCGTGCCGGCTGTTGGCCAATCCGTCCAGACCCATGAGTTCGCCCGCCATGTGGAAGCCCGAGACCTGCTCGCGCCCGTCCGCCAGCATCAGCGCCGATTTGAAGGTGCCAGTGCGCACCGCGTAGATGTACTGGAAGCGATCGCCGCCCCGGTACAGCTCTTCGCCGGCCTTGACCTTGCGGCGCCCGAACATCAGGCCGTCCAGGCGCTCCACGTCGGGGGTGCCCATGCCGCAGGGCAGGCACAGGTCCCGCAGGTGGCAGTTGGAGCACAGCGTCTTGAGCGTGGTCGTCGCGCGGGGCGCGGCACCGGCAGAGCCGCCCTCTTCGATCTGGGCACGGCGCAGGACGCGGACGGGGGCGACGCGGGAATCAAGGTTCATGGTCGTTCTCTCGGAGGCGGAATTCACGGGGGTGTCGGTCGGTCAGTGCGCGACGGCGTGGCCGCCGGCGACATGGATGGCTGCGGGCAGTCGCTCGAAGTCGCTGCTCTTGTCGAGGAAGTTGCTGGCACCTTCGCCCAGATAGCGCTTGCGGTAGGCCGGGCCGGTGTTGTTGCTGAAGACGACGAAGGCGATCTGGGGGGCAGCCTGGCGCACTGCGCGCAGCACCTGCAGGCCGGTGCCGCCGTCGAGCTGGCAGTCGAGCACCACGACCTCGGGCCGGGCGGCCAGGATGCCGTCGATGCAGGCCTGCGGCGTCGCGGCCTCGCCGACCACGGTCATGCGATGGGCATCCAGCAGATCCGCGACCCGGCTACGGATTGCGCCGGAGTCGTCCGCCAGGAAGACACGGGGAGAAGAGTTCGATGCCATGACCGAGACTGTGCCCCGCCGCGGGCTTTGTAAACATCGGCGGCGCCTGAATCAGACCATCGGAATCCTCCGGAACTGCGCTCGGGCGGGGCTGAGGGGGGCTAGGAGAATTCCTAGGGATCACCCGCGACCCCCGGCGGGGTGAGTCGCTGCAGCACTTTGTCTGCGCTCGCAGGCATTGAGTCGGCAAGAAAAAAGCCGCTGCAGTCAGTGACTTGCAACGGCTTTCTTGATTGCTTTGGCGGAGTGGACGGGACTCGAACCCGCGACCCCCGGCGTGACAGGCCGGTATTCTAACCAACTGAACTACCACTCCACGTGGCGACTGCTCCGGACTGCCTGCGCAGCCCAAGTGCAGCCAAACTTGGCGACCCTACGGGGATTCGAACCCCGGTACTCACCGTGAAAGGGTGA
>DAIMZU010000116.1:0-7307 GCA_036733845.1 Ramlibacter sp. | reverse complement strand
GCATCCGCGACCTCGACACCATCGAGAAGTACATCGACGGCGGCCTGCGCTACGTCATCATCGGCACGGCCGCGGTCAAGAACCCCGGCTTCCTGAAGGATGCCTGCAGCGCCTTCGGCGGTCACATCATCGTGGGACTCGATGCCAAGGACGGCAAGGTCGCCACCGACGGCTGGAGCAAGCTGACCGGCCACGAGGTGGTCGACCTCGCGCGCAAGTTCGAGGACTGGGGCGTCGAGTCCATCATCTACACCGATATCGGCCGGGACGGCATGCTGTCGGGCATCAATATCGACGCGACGGTCAAGCTGGCGCAGTCGCTCACCATCCCGGTCATCGCCTCGGGTGGGCTGTCCTGCATGAAGGACATCGAGCAGCTGTGCGCGGTCGAGGGCGAGGGCATCGAAGGCGTGATCTGCGGCCGCGCGATCTACAGCGGCGACCTCGATTTCGCTGCCGCGCAGGACAAGGCCGACGAGCTGTCGACGAGTTGATGCTCGCCAAACGCATCATCCCCTGCCTCGACGTGACCGGCGGCCGCGTGGTCAAGGGCGTCAACTTCGTCGAACTGCGCGACGCCGGTGACCCCGTCGAGATCGCCGCCCGCTACAACGATCAGGGCGCGGACGAACTCACCTTCCTGGACATCACCGCCACCAGCGACGGCCGGGACCTGATCCTGCACATCATCGAAGCCGTTGCCTCGCAGGTCTTCATCCCCCTGACCGTCGGCGGCGGTGTGCGCACGGTCGAGGATGTGCGCCGCCTGCTCAACGCCGGCGCCGACAAGACCAGCTTCAACTCGGCCGCCATCGCCAACCCGCAGGTCATCTCCGACGCTTCCGACCGCTACGGCTCCCAGTGCATCGTCGTCGCCATCGACGCCAAGCGGCGCACCGGGGACGACGAGGCCGCCCGGGGTGCGGGCTGGGACGTTTACAGCCACGGCGGCCGCCGCAACACCGGCCTGGACGCGGTGGCCTGGGCCGCCGAGATGGCCCGGCGGGGCGCCGGGGAGATCCTGCTGACCAGCATGGACCGCGACGGCACCAAGTCGGGCTTCGACCTGGCGCTCACACGTGTGGTGGCCGATGCGGTGGAGGTGCCGGTCATCGCCTCAGGCGGCGTCGGCAGCCTCGACCACCTGGCCGACGGGGTGCGGCAGGGCGGCGCCGATGCGGTGCTGGCGGCCAGCATCTTCCACTATGGCGAGTACACGGTCGAGCAGGCCAAGCGGCACATGGCCGCGCAGGGCATCACCGTGCGCCTCTGAGCGCTTGGGCGCGGAGCCCCTTCTTCCGCTGCCCCCGGCAATGCGACAATCGGCCCATGGAATGGCTCGATCAGGTCAGGTGGGACGAGCGCGGACTGATCCCGGTCATCGCGCAGGAGGCAGGCAGCGGCGACGTGCTGATGTTCGCCTGGATGAATCGTGAAGCCCTGCGCCTGACGGCCGAGCAGGGGCGGGCGGTGTATTTCAGCCGATCCCGCGGCAGGCTGTGGTTCAAGGGCGAGGAATCCGGCCACGTCCAATCCGTCCACGAGATCCGGATGGATTGCGACGAAGACGTGCTGCTGCTTCGGGTGACCCAGCAGGGCCATGAGCCCGGCATCGCCTGCCACACCGGCCGCCACAGCTGCTTCTACCGCCGCCTCGAAGGCGGCCACTGGAACCCGGTCGATCCGGTCCTGAAGGACCCTGCCCACATTTACGCGCCCCCGGCGAGCCGTCCATGAGCGACACCGATTCCCTGGCGCGCCTTGCCGCCGTCATCGAAAGCCGCAAGCCGGCCAACGGCGGCGATCCCGAGCGCAGCTATGTCGCGCGCCTGCTGCACAAAGGGCCCGACGCCTTCCTCAAGAAGATCGGTGAGGAAGCCACCGAGGCGGTCATGGCCGCCAAGGACTGCGACCACGGCGGCGACCCGGCCCGGCTGGTGGGCGAGGTCGCCGACCTGTGGTTCCACAGCATGATTGCGCTGGCCCACTATGGGCTGGCGCCGTCAGACGTCGTGGCCGAACTGGTCCGCCGCGAGGGCCTGGGCGGCCTCGAGGAGAAGGCCCTGCGCAAGGCGCGCGAGCGCGAGTCGGGCCACGACTAGCCTTTCACCCCGGAGCTGGCATGAACGAACACCCACCGCTGGTGCTGGAGTCCAAGACCGCGAACGACCGCGCCGTGATGCACGTGCTCTACGGCATGCACACGGCCGCCTGGCTGACCCTGGGCACGCTGGCCGTCATCGCCCTCATCGTCAACTACATCAAGCGCGGCGACGAGCACGACCCACTCTACCTGACGCATCACCAGTACATGATCTCCACCTTCTGGTGGACCGTGTTCTGGCTGGTGATCACCTCGCCGCTGTACCTGCTGTTCATCCTGCCGGGCGCGGCGGCGCATGCCATCGTCGGCCTGTGGTACCTCTACCGCTGCCTCAAGGGGTGGCTGCGCTTCACCCAGAACAAGTTGCCCTCGCCATGACCCTTCCCCACGATGCGAACTGCATCTTCTGCAAGATCGTCCAGGGACGGGTCCCGTCCCGGAAGGTCCATGAAGATGACGAACTGTTCGCCTTCCATGACATCGCCCCCTGGGCGCCCGTGCACTTCATGATCGTGCCGAAGGCGCACATCGCATCGATGGCGCAGGTCGGCCCCGAGCACGCGGCACTGCTGGGCCGCATCATGACCCTGGCGCCCCGGCTCGCCCTGCAGGAAGGCTGCAATCCCTACCCCGACGGCGGTTTTCGCATCGTGGTCAACACGGGGGTTGAAGGCGGGCAGGAAGTGCACCATCTGCATGTCCACGTGCTGGGCGGACCGCGCCCGTGGCTGCGGGGCTGATACACCCGGTCACACGCATCCCTGCCCGGCAGTGGGACAGGTCGGGGGGTCTAGAATCCCACCCAATTGATTAGGAGATATCCATGGGAACGTTTTCCGTTTGGCACTGGCTGGTCGTACTGCTGATCGTGGTGCTGGTCTTCGGCACCAAGAAGCTCAAGAACCTCGGCTCCGACCTCGGCGGCGCCGTCAAGGGCTTCAAGGAGGGCGTGAAGGACGGCACCACCCCGGATCAGCCGACCACCACCACCGCCGCGAACGGCACCACCACGCCGCCCCAGCAGGTCACGGCAGCCCAGCCCGCCGTCGACAAGAACACCATCGATGTCGAAGCCCGCAACAAGGGCTGACCTTCTCCAGGAGCGCGCCCTCCGGGACGCTGAGCAGCCGTGATCGAGCTAGGCATTTCCAAGCTGGCGCTGATCGGCGCGGTGGCGCTCATCGTCATCGGGCCGGAGAAGCTGCCGCGCGTGGCGCGGACGGTCGGCACGTTGCTGGGCAAGGCCCAGCGCTACGTGGCCGATGTCAAGGCCGAGGTCAACCGCTCCATGGACCTCGACGAGCTACGCAAGATGAAGGACACGGTGGAGGAGGCGGCGCGCGACGTCGAGTCGTCCATCCACTCCACGAGCGCCGACATCGAGCGGCAGTTCAACGATGCTGCGGGTCTCGACTCGCAGTCGGCGGCTGCGCTCGAGGCGCCGCCGTCCCTCCCGCAGTACACGCCGCCGCGCAAGAAGTGGCGGATCAAGCAGGGCGCGATGCCCAACTGGTACAAGGCCCGCAATGGCGTACGCACGCGGGCCCTCTCGGGTGCCGCCCGCGTGGCGCGCTTCCGGCCCAGGAAACTCAGCTGATGGCCGACCCCAAGCAAGAAGACGAGCTCGCCGGAACCGAACAACCTTTCGTTGCCCACCTGGTCGAGCTGAGGGACCGCCTCATCAAGGCGCTGGTCGCCGTTGGCGTGGTGGCCGCGGCGCTGGCGCTGTACCCCGGCCCCGGCGCCCTGTATGACCTGCTGGCGGCGCCGCTCACGGCCTCGCTCCCGCAGGGAGCGACCATGATCGCCACTTCGGTGATCTCGCCGTTCATGGTGCCGCTGAAGATCCTTCTCATGGCGGCCTTCATGATCGCGCTGCCGGTGGTGCTCTACCAGGTCTGGGCCTTCGTCGCCCCTGGCCTCTACAGCCACGAGAAGAAGCTGGTCATGCCGCTGGTACTCTCGAGCACGCTGCTGTTCTTCCTGGGGGTGGCGTTCTGCTACTTCTTCGTGTTCGGGCAGGTGTTCACCTTCATCCAGAGTTTCGCGCCCAAGAGCATCACGGCTGCGCCTGACATCGAGGCCTACCTGAGCTTCGTGCTCTCGATGTTCCTGGCCTTTGGCCTGGCATTCGAAGTGCCGGTCGCGGTGGTGGTGCTTGCCCGGCTCGGCGTGGTCACCATCGAGAAACTCAAGGCTTTCCGCAGCTACTTCATCGTGGTGGCCTTCATCATCGCGGCCATCGTGACGCCGCCCGACGTGGTGTCGCAGCTGGCGCTCGCCATTCCCATGATCCTGCTGTACGAGGCCGGCATCTGGGCGGCGCAGCTGTTCATCAAGCACACCAAGGCGCCGGACGAAGAGGGCGCGCCGAGCGACGCCTGAGCGCCGCCTCTCGGGCGTCCTAGCGCTGCTGCACCGGACGCGGCCGGGGCCGCAGCCCCGGCGTGACGCGCACCTCGATCGACTGGTCGCGCCGCTGCACCTTGAAATCCGCCGGCTCACCGGGCTTGAGGGCGGCCACGCTCGACAATAGTTCCTGCACGTTGCCGATGTCCTTGCCCGCGACGTCCACGATCACGTCCCCCGGCCGGATGCCCGCCTGCGCGGCCGGCCCGTTCTGCAGGACGCCGGTGATCAGCACCCCGCGCCGCGCCTTCACGCCGAAAGTCTCCGTGAGCTCCGGCGACAGGTCCGCCGGCTCCACCCCGATCCACCCCCGGCGCACGACGCCGTCGCGCACGATGCTTTCGAGCACCAGCTTGGCCGTGGAGACCGGAATGGCGAATCCGATGCCCATGCTGCCGCCAGAGCGCGAGTAGATGGCGGTGTTGATGCCCATCAGCTGACCATTCACGTCGACCAGCGCGCCGCCGGAGTTGCCCGGGTTGATGGCCGCGTCGGTCTGGATGAAGTTCTCGAAGGTATTGATGCCCAGCTGGTTTCGCCCGAGCGCACTGACGATGCCGCTGGTCACGGTCTGGCCCACGCCGAAGGGGTTGCCGATGGCCAGCACCACGTCGCCCACCTGCAGGCTGTCCGAGTTGCCCAGGGTGATCACCGGGAGGCGGTCCAGGTCGATGCGCAGGATGGCCAGGTCGCTCTCGGGGTCGGTCCCGATCACCTTGGCCCGCGCGCTGCGGCTGTCGGCCAGTTGCACCTCGATTTCGTCCGCGCCTTCGATGACGTGGTTGTTGGTGAGGATGTAGCCCTCGGGGCTGATGATCACGCCACTGCCAAGGCCGGCCTGCGGCTGCATGCCGCGGTCGCCGAAGAAGAACCGGAACCAGGGGTCTTCGGCATTGGGATTGCGATCGGCGGCGCGACTGGTGCTGATGCTCACCACCGCGGCGGCAGCCCGCTGCGCAGGCGCGCGCAGGCTGCCCGCCGGCGTGGCGCCGGCGGGCAGGGGCGGCGCCTCGAACAGCGACACACCGGTGGCGCGGTCGACGCTGGCGCCGCGCCCCAGCCACTGGGGTTGCAGCGTGGCGACGACGAAGTAGGCCGCCAGCAGCACGGTGACGGCCTGGGAGAAGAGGAGCCAATAGCGTCGCATGGAGCGGAATGTCGGGCAGGATCCCCGAGTGTAGACGCCGGTTACAAGTCCGGGTGGCGGCGTTCACCGGGTCAGCGCGTGCGCCATGGCCGACAATTCGGTCATGAGCACCCGCCAGCGCCTCCTGACCGCCTTCGACGAACTGCTCCAGCCGGACCGGTTCAAGGACTACGGCCCCAATGGGCTGCAGGTGGAAGGACGCGGCGAGGTGCGGAGACTGGTTTCGGGGGTGACCGCCAGCCTGGCACTGATCGAAGCGGCGATCGACGCCGGGGCGGACGCCATCCTCGTTCACCACGGGCTGTTCTGGCGCGGACAGGACGGCCGCGTGACCGGCTGGATGAAGCAGCGCCTGTCCCGGCTGCTGGCGCACGACGTCAACCTGTTCGCCTACCACCTCCCGCTCGACGCCCATCCTGAGCTGGGCAACAACGCCCAGCTCGGCCGGTTGCTGGGCTTGCGCGCGACCGGTCGATTCGGCGACCAGGACCTGGGCTTCCTGGGTGAGCCCGTGGACCGCACGGCGTTCGAAGGCCTCGACACGTTGGCCGCCCACCTGCAGGCACAGCTGGGCCGTCCGGTGCTCGCAATCCCCGGCGGCTCTGCGGCCCCGCTCGAGCGGATCGCCTGGTGCACCGGGGGCGCCCAGGGCTATTTCGAGGCGGCCATCGCCGCAGGCGCCCAGGTGTTCGTCACCGGCGAGATTTCCGAGCCGCAGGCGCACTATGCGCGAGAGTGCGGGGTGGCCTTCGTCGCCTGCGGCCACCACGCCACCGAGCGGCTGGGGGCGCCAGCCGTGGCAGCCCACGTGGCAGCGCAGCTTGGGCTGGAGCACCGGTTCATCGACATTCCCAACCCCGCATGAAGCCGCTGGCCATCACCCTGGGCGACCCCGCCGGGATCGGCGGCGAGATCATCGCGCGCGCTTTCCTGCAGGAGCCGCAGCGGGTGGCGGGCTGCTTCGTGGCGGGTGACCTCGCGCACCTGCGCCGGGCGGCCGGCGTGGTCGCCGGCGGGGGTGCGAGCCTGCCGGTCGCGCGCATCGACGATCCCGCCCAGGCCATGTCGGTGCCGCCGCGTTGCATCCCGCTGCTGCAGGTGGGCCCGCCCGCCGAGGCCCTGGTGGACTGGGGCCGCGTGCAGGCCGGCGCTGGCCGGATGGCGGCCGATGCGATCGCGTGGGCGGCCGGCGCCGCCCTGCGCGGCGACGTGGCGGGCCTGGTGACCGCGCCCCTGCACAAGGAGGCGCTGGCCGCCGCGGGGCTGCCTTACCCCGGACACACCGAGATGCTGCAGGCGCTGGCGGCTGACCATGTGGGCATTCCCGTCAGCCGTATGCCGGTGCGCATGATGCTGGCCAGCGACGAGCTGCGCACCGTGCTGGTCAGCATCCACGTGCCCCTGCGCCAGGCCATCGAGGCGGTCACCCGCGACAACATCCTCGAGACGGTGCGCATCACCCATGCCGCGCTGTCGCGCACGCTCGGTCGGCCTCCCCGCGTCGCCGTCGCCGGACTCAACCCGCACGCGGGGGAGGGGGGACTCTTCGGACACGAGGAGGCCGAGGCGATCGCCCCGGCCGTTGCACAGGCCCGGGCCGAGGGGATGGACGTGTCGGGCCCGCATGCGCCCGACACGGTGTTCATG
>DAIMZU010000115.1:0-7313 GCA_036733845.1 Ramlibacter sp. | reverse complement strand
GATCTACACCATCCGCCTGCGCAAGATGGGCGAGTTCATCGAGGTGTTCGATCGCCTCGCCATGCCGATCCTGCTGCGCACGCTGGGCGCCCCGCTGGGCTTCTGGACCAGCCAGGTGGGCCAGCTCAACCAGTTCGTTCACCTGTGGGGCTACGACAGCTTGGCCGACTACGAGCAGCGCTCGCTGGCGCGCGACCAGCATCCGGGCTTCCCCGCGTACCTCGCGGCCTCCGAACACCTGATCGTGGCACAGGAAACGCGCCTGATTCGACGCGCGACCCTTGCAAGCCTGGAGGCGCCCCAATGACCGTGGCCCTTGTTACCGGCGGGGCCGACGGGATCGGCTGGGCCACGGCCGAGCGGCTGGCGCGGGAGCACGCCCATGTCGTGATCCTGGACCGCGCCGACGAGGCCGCGCGCCTGCGTGCCGCGCAGCTCGGCGCGGGCCATCGCGGGCTCGCCTGCGATGTGAGCGACGAAGGCAGCGTGGCGCATGCCATCGCACGGGTTCTGGAGGCATACGGCCGCATTGACGTGCTGGTGAATAACGCCGGCATCGGTGACCAGGCCGCGCCTACGCTGGAGCAGGACGCCGCCGCCTTCGATAAGGTGTTGGCCGTGCACGTGCGGGGCACCTTCCTCGTCAGCCGCGAAGCCGCCCGTTCGATGGTCGCCCGCGGCAGCGGAGCGATCGTCAACGTGGCATCGATCGCGGGCGAGGCCGGGATCCCTGGGCGCAATGCCTATGGCGCGGCGAAGGCCGGGATCGGCGCGATGACGCGCTCGATGGCGTGCGAGTGGGCCCGCAAGGGCGTACGCGTGAACGCCGTCGCACCGGGCTACGTGCGCACCGCGCTGGTCGACCAGCTGGTGGCCGCAGGGGCGCTCGACGCCGCGGGCATCGAGGCGCGAACCCCGCTGGGCCGCATGGCCGCACCGGCCGAGATCGCCGAGGTCATCGCCTTTCTGGCGTCGCCCCGCGCGAGTTTCATCACGGGCACCACCATCCATGCCGACGGCGGCTGGCTGGCGTTGGGCGCGCCCGAACGGGCGCTGTCCTGAACACCACGGAGGAGACACATGTTCATCCACATCTTCAACGGCATCGTCTACGGGGCGCTGCTGATCGTAATGTGCTCCGGCCTGGCCCTGATCTACGGGCTGCGCCGGGTCGTCAATTTCGCCCACGGCGCGCTGTACATGCTGGGTGCCTACATCGGCTACTCCGTGGCGATGCGCAGCAACTTCTGGCTCGCTCTGCTGGTGGCGCCGGCGGTGCTGGCGGTGCTGGGCGTCGCCCTCGACCGCTGGGGTTTCCGACTGCTGCAGGACCGCGATCCGCTCACCGTGGTGCTGGTCACCTTCGGCCTGCTGCTGATCGTGGAGGACGGCGTGCAGAGCTTATGGGGTAAGGCGAACCTGGCGGTGCCCGCCCCTGACCTGCTGGCTGCCTCGATCGACCTGTTCGGCACGTCCGTGCCGGCCTACCGCGTGGGCGTGGTGGTCGTCGGCGCCGTCGTGTCCCTCGGACTCACCCTGTGGCTGCGGTACTCGCGCGCCGGCCTGTTCGTGCGAGCGGCCAGCACCGATCCGACCACGACCGCGATGCAGGGGGTGAACACGGACGCGCTGAGTGCGAGCGTCGTCGGCCTGGGCACCGCGCTGGCGGGGCTGGCAGGCGTGGTGGCGGCGCCGTTCCTGGCGCTGTCGCCTTCCATGAGCAGCGACGTGCTGATCGACTCCTTCGTGGTGGTCGTCATTGGCGGCTTGGGCAGCCTGGCGGGGGCGTTCATCGCCGCAATGTTGCTCGGGCTGATTCAGTCCCTGGGGGCCGTCTGGCTGCCCGAAACTTCCATGCTGCTGCCCTTCCTGCTGATGGCCGGTGTGCTCCTGTGGAAACCCGCCGGACTGGCCGGCAGCCGCACCTGATGCCCGGGCCCGCGATGACTTCCCGCACACTGTCCACCTGGACCCTGGTCGCCTTGGCCGTGGGCGCCGTAGCCGCGTTCGCCATCGGATCCGGCACTGTCCTGTCCTTGCTCACCCAGGCCACCATCTATGCGCTTTTTGCTCTGGGCGTCGGCCTGCTGCTGCGCCAGAACGGCATGGTCAGCTTCGGTCATGCGCTGTACTTCGGCTCGGCCGGCTACATGGTGGCGATCCTGATGCAGACGCGCGCAGTCCCGGCCGAGGCGGCGCTGGTGCTCACCGTCGGCGGTCTGACGCTGGTCGCCTTCGTGCTCGGCTTGCTGATCGTGCGCGTGCCGGGCATCGCCTTCGGCATGCTGACCTTGGCCCTCGGCCAGATGGCCTTCCTCACCGCGTCGCGCGTCCGCGGCCTGACCGGCGGGGCTGACGGCATGACCGTGGAGTGGCCCTCCACGCTGTTCGGGGTGTCGATCTCCGTGTTGACGCGGCCCTCCGTGATGCTCCTCGTGTGCTGGTCCACCCTGGTCCTGGTGCTCTTCGCCCTGGCCCTGCTGCTGCGAGGACGCTTCGGCAGCATCACGGAGGCCGTGCGCGACAACGAGGAGCGGGCGCGCTTCATCGGCATCCGCACCCTGCTGCCGCGCGCGGGCGTCTACGCGCTGTCGGCCGCGGTCACCGCCACCGCGGGCGTGCTGTCGGCGCTCAACACCGGGTTCGTGTCGCCGGAGAGCCTGCACTGGAGCCTGTCGGGCGTGGCCCTGATGATGGTGGTGGTCGGCGGCACCGGCGCCCTCTGGGGCCCGGCGCTGGGCGCGGCCGTCTACTTCCTCGCGAAGGACCTGCTGGGCGACCACGCGCAGCACTGGATGGCGATCTTCGGGGTGGCGCTGATCGTGGTCACCGTCTTCGCGCCGCAGGGGCTGTCCGGGCTGCTGCAGCAACTGGCAGGCCGCCGCCGTCCCGCACCCGCACTGGCCGACGCCGAACCCGAGCCGGCGACTCGTTGAAAGGCATCCCATGTCCGATCACGTTCTGAAGACTCAAGACGTTGCGATCCACTACGGCGGAGTGAAAGCCGTCGACGGGGTCGCCCTGACCCTCGAGCGCGGCCAGATCCGCGGCCTGATCGGCCCCAACGGGGCCGGCAAGTCCACCGTCATCGATGCGATCACCGGGCGCCGCCGCCTCACGCGCGGCCGCGTGGAGCTCGCCGGCGAGGACGTGAGCGCCCTGGGTGTCGTGGAACGCCGCCGCCGCGGCCTGTCGCGCTCGTTCCAGCGCACCAGCGTGTTTGGCCGGATGCCGGTGCGCAAGCAGGTGGAGCTGGCGTCGCACAAGATGGGCACGACCGACTCGGAAGCGGATGCCGACGAGGTGCTGCGCGAACTGGCACTGGACCGCCTCGGCGACGTGATCGCGAGCGACCTGGGCTATGGCGAGCAGCGCCGCCTCGACCTGGCACTGGCCCTGGTCGGCCGCCCCACGGTGCTGTTGCTGGACGAACCGATGGCGGGGCTGTCCGTGCAGGAATCCCACGACCTGGCCAAGCACTTGCAGGCGCTGACCAACCGCCGCAACGTGTCGGTGCTGCTGGTGGAACACGACATGGACGTGGTGTTCGGCATCTCGGACGAGATCACCGTGTTCGAACTCGGGCGCGTCATCGCCGCCGGCAGGCCGGCCGAAGTTCGCGCAGACCCCCGTGTGCGTGAAGCCTACCTTGGGAGTGCCGCATGAAGTCTTTGCTGGAACTGGAACAGGTCGACGCGTTCTACGGCGCGGCGCACATCCTGCACAAGCTGGACCTGCGGGTAGGCGAGGGCGAGCGCGTCGCGCTGATCGGACGCAATGGCGTGGGTAAGACCACGGTAGTGAACACCGTGCTGGGGCTGGCCAGCATGCGCGGCGGCTCGGTGCGGATCGCGGGCAAACCGCTGCCGCGGCCGCGCACCTACATGGCAGCGCAGGAGGGTGTCGCGGTCGTGCCCCAGGGACGGCGCATCGTCGCCAACCTGACCGTGGAAGAAAACTTGCAGCTGGGCGCCGCCAACGGCCGCAAGGGTCCCTGGAACATCCCGGCCATCTTCCAGCTGTTCCCGATCCTGCGGGAGCGGGCCCACACGCCCGGCACCGCCCTGTCGGGTGGCCAGCAACAGATGCTGGCGGTCGGCCGGGCCCTGATGGCCAACCCGTCGCTGATCCTGCTGGACGAACCGACTGAAGGCCTGGCCCCCGTCGTCGTCGACCAGCTCGCCGAGATATTCAACAGTGTGGCCGACCGCGGCACGGCGCTGCTGCTGATCGAACAGAACATGACCCTGGTCGCCCGCGTGGCGCACCGCTACTGCGCCATGGCCAAGGGCAGCGTAGTGGCCGAAGGCCGCGTGCACGAGGAAGATCTCGACGCATTGCACCGCCACGTGATGGTCTGAACCGTCGCATCGCAACGCCCGGCCTGGCCGGGTTTCCCAACCTGAAAGAGGAGACATTCCCATGCAGATCCCGAAACTCTCGCGCCGCGCCATCGCGCTGACCGCGCTCCTGGCCGCCGCTCCGGCCCTCGCCCTTGCGCAACCCAAGGACCCCGTGCGCATTGGCCTCGTGAGCAGCAAATCGGGCGTGTTCGCCCAGCAGGGCGAGGAAGTGTTGCGCGGCGTGCAATTCGCCATCGAAGAGGCCAATGCCAAGGGCGGCGTCGACGGCCGCAAGGTCGAGGTGCAGATCGCCGACGACGAGAGCACCCCGGACGCCGGCCGCCGGGTGGCCGAGAAGATGGCGCGCGACGGCTACAACCTGCTGATCGGACCGATCCCGTCGTCGATCTCGCTGGCGCTCGCGCCCAATCTGGAGCGCTGGGACGCGGCGTACTTCGTGGTCGCCAGCAAGAGCGACAAGATCACCGGCGACAGCTGCAAGCCGCGCGTGTTCCGCACGAACCACTCAGACGCGATGGACATCGCGATGATCGGGGAGTGGGCCAAGACCTTCAAGGAAAAGAGCTTCGCCACGCTGGCGGCGGACTATGTGTGGGGTCGCGACTCCGCCGAATCGTTCGCAAAGGCCGTCAAGGCGCAGGGCAAGGATGTCAAGATCCAGCTGTACGCGCCGATGGGCACGAAGGACTTCTCGCCTTACATTGCGCAGCTGAAAGCGGCGAAGGTCGAGGCGGTTTGGGTGGCCGAGGTGGGCCGCGACGCGATCGCGTTCGTCAAGCAGGCGCAGGAGTTCGGCCTGATTCCGGACACCAAAATCATCGGCCATGCGTTGCTGCAGAACTTCATGGTGGACGCCACCGGCAAGGCGCTCGAGAACATGCCCGGGAACGTGGCCTATTCAGCGGACATCCAGAACCCGCGCAACCAGGCTTTCGTGGCCGCCTTCAAGGCCAAGTACAAGCGGGTGCCCACCGACAACGAAGGCTTGGCCTATAACGGCGCGCAGGTGATCTTCGAAGGCGTGCGCAGGGCGAACAGCGTCAAGCCCGCGGATGTGGCAAAGGCCCTGAAGGGGGCGACGCTGGACACCATCTTCGGCTCGGCCCAGATGCGCGCCGCCGATCACCAGCTTGTGCTTGCCAACTACGTTGGCCGCGCCAAGGTGGTCGACGGCCAGTTGCGCCCGGCGGTGGAGCAGGTCTTCCCCCCGTCGCTGACGCCGCCGGCTTCGCCGCTCTGCAAGATGTAAAGAAGCGCCGCGGGACCCGGACGGACCCGGGCTTTGTCAGCACCTATGCAGCGGCCACCGACAGCAATTCACGAGCGCTCGGGCGGCTGAGAGGGGCTTCTGCTGAGGAGCTGGCGGGTTTCCTCAAAGCCCCAACTGGGTGAGACATCCGCGGGCTGCGCAGGATCGATTCAAGTATGTCCACCGGCTCACCTTTGGTCTTCGTGACGCATTCTACGCAGGGGGGCACACCTTTCGTGCCCCGGGCCTAAAGTTCGGTGACACGCTGCAGCTGGAACTGCTCTTCGGCAAAAAACGTGGTCGGCGGCGCCGGGTTCGCGCAAGTGAAGTCCCTGCTGGACGCACGGTCAAGAAGCGCATCCGGCGGCCCGTCACCTTCATGTGGGGCGGCTGCAACGGCGACCGGCATCTTGAGCGACATGTTCCAGCCAGGACCCCCCTGACCGATGAACACGACATGTTCCGCACTGCGAACGACGTGTTGGCGGCCCTCAAGCGCTGCCTCCGACGAAGAGCCATTCGGGCCGCCGCTTCCCATGATCCGCCGCTCCGAGATGACCGACGCCGTCGCGCGCGCAAATGCGGGCCCTTATGGGCTCGGTGCATCCGTGTGGGGCAGCGATCTGCGACGCGCGAGCTACGTGGCTGGAGGATGCATGCTGGCATGGGCTGGTCAACGGCGCACAAGCGGCTGATGTCCTCGAGAGTGGTGTAAGTTTTTAATGTTTTCAAGGCGCGAAGGGCGGAGCCCGTAGCGCCTGGAGAGCATCCGAGGGCGGGCTTGAAGAAGGTGGCCATCGTGGATCCGGATAAGGTTGAGGTGCGACCCAACAACCGAAATTCATTGAAGGAAACCCGATGACCACCGCGACTATCGCACTGACCGAGCTTGCCGAGAAGGGTGCCGACATCGACGTGCTGCGCCAGATGGTGCAGTTCATGGCCCAGAGGCTGATGGAGCTCGATGTGGACGGCCGTTGCGGCGCCGGCTACGACGAGAAATCCCCGAGCGCGTGAACAGCCGAAACGGCCACCGCGATCGCACTTGGGACACCCGCACCGGCACCGTCGCCCAAAAGATCCCCAAACTGCGCAGCGGCAGCTACGTCCCCGAGTTCCTGGAGCCTCGGCGCACCGCGGAGAAGGCGCTCACGGCGGTGATCCAGGAGGCCTAAGTGCAAGGCATCTCCACCCGCTCGGTGGACGACCTGGTCAAGGCGCTCGGCATCAGCGGCGTCTCCAAGAGCCAAGTCAGTCGCCTGTGCGGCGAACTCGATGAGCGCGTTGGAGCGTTCCTCAATCGCAGATCGGAGGCGACTGGCCCTACCTGTGGATCGACGCCACGTACGTGAAGACGCGCGAGGCTGGGCGCATCGTGAGCGTGGCCGTATACCCGGTCGCTGGCGCGCCCGTGAGTTCGACTAAAGAGGAGACCCCCTTCAGTTCACCTTCACCTGCGCCACACGAATCACTTCCTTCCAACGAGCCTGCTCGCGCTGGACCATCTCGCGCAGTTCGTCCGGGGTGGATGTCACAGTTTCCAGGCCGATGTCGGAAAGCTTCTGGCGCGTCTCGGGTGCCGCAGCGGCTTTCTGCAGCTCGGAAGACAGGAGTGCGACGATTTCACGCGGAGTTCCTGCGGGTGCGAACAACCCGAACCACGAGCTGACGTCGAAATCCTTGACGCCGGATTCCTGCAG
>DAIMZU010000114.1:0-7352 GCA_036733845.1 Ramlibacter sp. | reverse complement strand
TCGCAAGCTGGCTTTGCCCGCCGGCGCTGAGGCCGGCGGTGGCCGCCATCTACTGGTTCGCGCGCAAGGCCGACGACATCGCCGACGAAGGACAGGATAGCGCCGAACTGCGCCTGGACCAACTCACCCGCTACCGTGCGGCGCTGCAGGCCTGCGCCGCGGGACAGGTCGGTGGCATGGGCTGGGACGAGGTCTTCTTGCCGCTGGCGGACGTCCTCGCTCGCCATCGCCTGCCGATCGCCCCCTTCGAGGACCTGCTCAGTGCGTTCGAGCAGGATGTGCGGCACACGCGCGACGGCACCGGCTACACCGACCGCGTCCAGTTGCTCGACTACTGCGCCCGCTCGGCCAACCCAGTGGGCCGGCTGCTGCTGCACCTGTACGACCGGGCCGATGCGCTTGCCGTCGCCGAGAGCGACCGCGTATGCACCGCACTGCAGTTGATCAATTTCTGGCAGGACCTGTCGGTCGATCTACCGCGCGGGCGCCACTACCTCCCCGCACAGGACCTGCGGGCCTGGGGCATGGACCCGGCAACGCCGGCATCGTGGGCAGCCCACCCGAACGCGACCGGGCTGGTGCGGTCGCTGTGCGACTGGTCGCGCGCGCTCATGCTGGAAGGCAGCGGCATCGTGCACCGCGTGCCAGGCCGCGCGGGCTGGGAACTGCGCGCGGTCGTGCAGGGCGGCCTGCGCGTCCTGGACCACATCGCGCGCCAGGGCTACGACAGCTTCAGGCGCCGGCCGCGCCTGGGACCGGCCGACGCGCCGGTGGTGCTGTGGCGGGCACTGCGGATGAGACCGCTCACATCCATGGAACAATCCCGCGCATGACGCCCGAGCGCTATGTCCAGGAGAAGGCCGCCGCTTCGGGCAGCAGCTTCTATTACGCCTTCCTCTTCCTGCCCGCTCCCCGCCGCGCGGCCATCACCGCCTTCTATGCCTTCTGCCGCGAGGTGGACGACGTCGTCGACGAAGTCCACGACCCGCAGATCGCCGCCACCAAGCTGGCCTGGTGGCGCCGCGAGGTGGCGCAGTCGTTCGCGGGGCAGCCCAGCCACCCCGTCATGCGTGCGCTGATGCCCGCCATTCCTGCCTACGGCATCGAGCCCGCCCACCTGCTGGCCGTCATCGAAGGCTGCGAGATGGACCTGGCGCAAAGCCGCTATCTCGACTTCCCTGCCCTGGAGCGCTACTGCCATCTGGTGGCCGGCATCGTCGGCGAGGTGGCCGCGCGCATCTTCGGGCAGACGCATGCGCAGACCACTGCGTACGCCCACAAGCTGGGGCTGGCCTTCCAGCTGACCAACATCATCCGCGACGTCGGCGAGGACGCGATGCGCGGGCGCATCTACCTGCCGATCAGCGAACTGAAGCAGTTCGACGTCAAGGCGCACGAGATCACCAGCCGCCAGTACTCGGACCGGTTCAAGGCACTCATGGCGTTCCAGGCCGAGCGCGCGCGCGGCCTCTACGCCGAGGCGCTCGCCCTGCTGCCCGCGCAGGACCGGCGAAGCCAGAAACCGGGGCTCATGATGGCGAGCATCTACCGCACGCTGCTCGACGAGATCCAGGCCGACGGCTTCCAGGTGCTGAATCAGCGCACCAGCCTCACGCCACTGCGCAAGTTCTGGCTGGCCTGGAAGGTCCAGGCGCTCGGCCGGCTCTGATGGCACGCGTCGCGGTCATTGGCGCCGGGTGGGCCGGCCTGGCCGCCGCGGTGCGGGCCTGCCAGGCAGGCCACGCGGTGACCCTGTTCGAAGCGTCGCGGTACGCCGGTGGGCGTGCGCGGACGGTGGGCGTGCGCGATGCGGACGGCGGCAGCCTGGCGCTGGACAACGGCCAGCACATCCTGATCGGCGCGTACACCGCGACCTTGTCCCTGATGGAGGCGGTGGGCGTGCGCCCGGCCGAGGTGCTGCATGCGATGCCGCTCACGCTGCGCAGCCCCGACGGACGCGGGCTCGCCCTGCCCGCCTGGCCGGCGCCCGTGGACGCCGGATGGGGCATCGCGACCGCTCGCGGATGGACCGCGCGGGACAAGGCGTCGCTGCTGCGGGCGGCCGTGCGCTGGCGGATGGACGGCTTTCGCGCCGATGCGGGCCAGACCGTCGCCCACCTGTGCGCCGGGCTCGCACCCCGTGTTCGGCAGTTGCTCATCGAGCCCTTGTGCGTCTCGGCGCTGAACACGCCCATGGACCGGGCCTGTGCGCAGGTGTTCCTGCGGGTGCTGCGTGATTCGCTCTTCGGGCGCGGCTGGGGCGCCTGGGGCGCGTCCTGGCTGCTGCTGCCACGCGCTCCCCTGGGCGCGCTGTTCCCGGACGCGGCCCTGCGCTGGCTCTCTGCATCGGGCGCGCAGCTGCGCTGGGGTGCGCGCGTGCAAGGGATCGATCCGATGCCGCCGGGATGGCGTGTGGACGGCGAGCCCTTCGACCAGGTGCTGCTGGCCTGCCCGCCCGCCGAGGCCGCGCGGGTGGCCGCGGGCGCGGGGCCCGTCGCGCAGGGCTGGCGCGAAGCCGCGCGCGCGCTCGGCCACGAAGCCATTGCCACCGTGTACGCGCGAGGCGGGCCGCGCCTGCCGCTGCCGATGCTGTCGCTGCCCGACGGACCCGCGCAGTTCGTCTTCGACCGGGGCCAGCTTGGCGGACCGTCCGGGCTCCTGGCGTTCGTGGTGAGCGCGAGCACGGGCGATCGCGCCGACCTGGAGGCGCAGGTGCTGGCCCAGGCCGGGGCGCTGGGGTGGCCTGGCCTGCGGCCGCTGGCGACCTTCGTTGAAAAGCGCGCGACCTTCGCCTGCACCCCGGGCCTGCGCCGCCCCGCGGCTTCCATTGCACCCGGCCTTCGGGCCTGCGGCGACTATGTCGAAGGCCCCTACCCCGCCACCCTTGAAGGCGCGGTGCGTTCAGCGGCCGAAGCCGTGGACGCGATCGGCGTCAGCGAAACAGTGCGCACAGTTCGCTGAGGCTGCTGCACTCGAATTCCGGGCGCTGGCCGGTGTCGGGCCAGCTCGCATCGGTGCGATTGACCCAGACCGCCTGCATGCCCGCGTTGCGCGCGCCGAGCACATCCAGCAGCACGTCGTCGCCCACGTGCAGCACGTCCTCGGGCCGGGCGTCCACCGCGCCCGCGGCGGCATGGAAGATCCGCGGGTCGGGCTTGGGCACGCCGAAGGCCCGCGCACTCACCGCGGCGCGGAAGTACGCCCCCATGCCGACGCGCTCGACGTCGGCATTGCCGTTGGACAGGCTGACCAGGGGGAAGCGCGAGGCGAGGAATTCGAGCGCGGGCAGGACGTCCTCGTAGGGCGTGACACGCTGCCGCTCGGCGAAGAAGATATCGAACGCCGGGTCGGCCAGCAGCGGGTCCTCGCCGGCGCGGTAGAGGGCCAGGCGGATCGACTCGCGCCGCAGGGCCGACATGTCATGCTTGAGGTCGGGCCGCTGCTGGCTCATGTGCGCGCGGATGTCGCGCAGGGCCTCGGGGCTGGAGAACAGGGCCGCCGCCATGGGTGCATGCGTGGTGAGCCAGTCGTGCAGGGCCTTTTCGGCGCGCTCGATGGTCGGCCAGATCGGCCAGAGGGTGTCGTCCAGGTCGAGCGAAATCGCCCTGATGCGTTGCAGGTCGAGCATGCAGGCGAGAATAACTGATGGTCTCCGTACTTCCATTCGCCAAAGAGCCGGCCCGCGCGCACGGCCAACCCACCGTCACCGGCGTCCTGCTGTGCAACCTCGGCACCCCCGACGAGGCGACGGCACCCGCCGTGCGCCGCTACCTGCGCGAGTTCCTGAGCGACCCGCGCGTGGTCGAGATCCCCCGCGCAGCCTGGCTGCCGCTGCTTCACGGCGTGATCCTGCCGCTTCGCTCCGGCAAGTCCGCTGCAAAATACAGAACCATCTGGACCGACGAAGGCTCGCCCCTGCTGGTGCACACCGCACGCCAGGCCCACCTGCTGGAGCAGCAGCTTCTGGCATGGGGCCATTCGGTGCGGGTGCGGCACGCCATGCGCTATGGCAACCCGTCGGTTGCTTCGGTGCTCGATGCGCTGCGCGCCGACGGCGCGAACCGCATCCTGGTGCTGCCGGCCTATCCGCAGTACTCGGGCACCACCACCGCCAGCGTGTTCGACGCCGTCGCGCAGTGGGGCGAGCGCACGCGCCACCTGCCCGAACTGCGCTTCGTCAACCGCTACCACGACGACGAGGGCTACATCAATGCCCTGGCCGCCGGCATCGAAGCCCACTGGCAGGCGCATGGCCGCCCCGACCACCTGGTCATGAGCTTCCACGGTGTTCCGGAGCGCACCCTCCGGCTGGGGGACCCTTATCACTGCGAATGCCACAAGACCGGTCGCCTGCTGGCGCAGCGCCTGGGCCTGCCCACTTCGGCGTACACCGTGAGCTTCCAGTCGAGGTTCGGCAAGGCCAAGTGGCTCGAGCCCTACACCGAGCCCACGCTGCAGGCCCTCGCCCGCCGCGGCGTCGCGCGCGTCGACGTGGCCTGCCCGGGCTTCACCAGCGACTGCCTCGAGACGCTCGAGGAGATCGCGATGGAGGGGCGCGAGGCCTTTCTTGCAGCGGGCGGGCAGCAGTACCACGCCATTCCCTGCCTGAATGCGTCCGCGCCGTGGATCGACGCGCTCGCGGGCCTGGTGGTCCGGCACACCGCGGGGTGGCCGACACGCGAAAGCGAGTACCCGGGACCGCTCGAGCGGTCCGCGTCGCGCGAGCGGGCGGTGGCGATGGGGGCGGCGGAGTGAGGCTCTAGCCGTTGAACCGCAGCAGGTTCCTTGCCAGCGTCTCCTTCTCCGGATCCTCGAGCCCCAGCTGCTCGCGCGCCGGGGGCAGCGAAGGCCGCGGCCCGGTCATTCGCAGGAGCTCCCGAAGCTGGCCCACGACAGCGAGGTCCTGGCCGGCGTCCTCCCGTTCCGCGACCACCAGCGCGTAGTCGTCGAGCACGACCTCCACCAGGTCGACCACCTGACGGGGCAGGAAAAGGCCACCGTCGAGTTCCGGGATGGCCTTGGGGATATGTTTCATGGCAAGCGCTCCTTCTGTTGACCAGAAGGCTAGGCACTCGCCTGGGGGGCAGTTGTCAGTCGTGGGGACCATCGACGTCGGCCTGCCGGATGACCGGGGTGTCGGCCGGCCGTCGACAGCGTGCCGGACGGCCTCCTCAGCGGTTTGCCCTTACTTGGCGACCAGGTCCCCGTGCGGCTCGTCGCGCACCGGCGCATGACTGGCGCCCGGGACCTTGCCGCGGGCGAACAGCGCGTACATCGTCGGGACGACGAAGATGGTCAGCAGCGTGCCCAGGGACATGCCGCCCACGATGACCCAGCCGATCTGCTGGCGGCTCTCCGCACCGGCCCCGCTGGCGATGGCCAGGGGCACCGCGCCCAGCACCATGGCCCCGGTGGTCATGAGGATGGGCCTCAGCCGCTGGGACGACGCCCGCACCAGCGCATCGACCATCTCGACGCCCTGCTCGCGCAACTGGTTGGCGAATTCGACGATCAGGATGCCGTGTTTGGTGATCAGCCCCACCAGGGTGATCAGCCCGATCTGCGAGTACACGTTGAGCGAGCCGCCCGACCACTTGAGCGCCAGCAGTGCGCCCACCATGGACAGCGGCACCGAGAGCATGATCACGAAGGGGTCGACGAAGCTCTCGAACTGCGCGGCCAGCACCAGGTAGATGAACAGCAGCGCCAGCACGAACACGATGGCCAGGGCGCCCTGCGCATTGCGGAACTCGCGCGAGGTGCCGTTGAGGTCGGTGGTGTAGCCGGGCTTGAGCACGCGCGCCGCGGTCTGGTCCATGAAGGCCAGGGCCTCGCCGAGCGAGTAGTCCGGCGACAGGTTGGCCGTGATCGTGGCCGAGCGGCGCTGGCCGAAGTGGTTCAGCTCGCGCGGGCTGACGGTTTCGGTCACGCGGACCAGCGCCGACAGCGGCACCATGGTCTCGCCGCGGCCACGCACCTGGATGCGGTCGATGTCCTCGGGGGTGGTCCGGCCCGTGGACTGGACCTGCACGATCACGTCGTACTGCTCGGCGTCGCGCTTGTAGCGGGTGACGATGCGTCCGCCCAGCATGGTTTCCAGGGCACGCGCGACGGCATCGACGCCCACGCCCAGGTCCGCGGCCTTGTCGCGGTCCACCTGCACCCGCAGTTCGGGCTTGTTCAGCCGCAGGTCGACATCGGCCTGCACGATGCCCGGGTTCCTGGCCATCTCGTCCATGAACTGGCGGGCCACGCGGCTGAGGTTCTCGTAGCTGTCGGATGTCTGGATGACATAGTTCAGCGGACGCTCGCGGAAGCCCTGCCCCAGCGACGGCGGCGTGATGACGAAGGCGTTGACCCCCGGCAGGCCGCTCACGCGCGGGCCGATCTCGCGGGCGAGTTCGAGCGTGGTGCGCTCGCGCTGCTCCCACTCCACGGCGCGCAGCACCACGCTGGCCTGGCCGACGGTCGGGTTGCCCACGTTGGCGAAGATCCGGTCGAACTCGGGGTAGCGGCCGGCGACGCCCTCGATGGCCCGCGCATACCGGTTGGTGTAGTCCAGGGTCGATCCGTCGGGCGCGTTGACGCTCACCAGCACCACGCCGCGGTCCTCGAGCGGCGAAAGCTCGCTCTTCATGGTGGGCCAGACGAGTGCGATGGTGGCGGCCGAGGCGGCCATCACGCCGATCACCAGCCAGCGGGCCTGCAGCACCCAACCCACGGGCCCGCGTCCCCAGCGGGCGGTGATCACCCAGCGCAGGGCGTGGCCGTATCCACGCGAGACGGCGCCGAGCCCGCGTTCCATGGTGCGGTCGAACCAGCCGGGCTGCGGGTTGTGGCGCAGCAGCTTGGAGCACATCATGGGCGTGAGCGTGAGCGCGACGAAGCCCGACACCAGCACCGCGCCCGCCAGCGCAAGCGCAAACTCGACGAACAGCCGCCCGGTGCGCCCAGGGGTGAAGGCCAGCGGTGCGTACACGGCCACCAGCGTGAGCGTCATGGACACCACCGCAAAGGCGATCTCGCGCGCGCCCTTGATCGCCGCCGAGAAGGGCTCCATGCCCTCCTCGATGTGCCGGTAGATGTTCTCCAGCATGACGATGGCATCGTCCACCACGAGGCCGATTGCCAGCACCAGCGCGAGCAGCGTCAGTGTGTTGATGGTGAACCCCGCCAGGGCCATCATGGCGAAGGTGCCGATCAGGCTGACCGGAATCGTGACGATCGGAATGATCGACGCCCGGAAGGTCCGCAGGAACACGAAGATCACCAGCGCCACCAGCACCACGGCCTCGGCGATCGTGGTGTAGACGTTCTTGACCGAGCGGTCGATGAACAGCGAGTTGTCGTTG
>DAIMZU010000113.1:428-7353 GCA_036733845.1 Ramlibacter sp. | reverse complement strand
CCGCTGCAAAGTCCCTCGGACTTCAGCTGAGAATATTGGGCCAGGAACTCTCTTCCAGCGGGATAACCATCGAGAATGTCCTGCAGCACATCAGGCATGGTCTCTGTACCTCCTGGGAGAGCAGGAACGGGAAACGGAGTCGGCACGTACCGTCCGGTCCTGGTAAAAACATCCGACAAATCGATGTTTTCACCCCCATTGCTGCCCGGGTCCTGGCAATCCACGATGGCGGCATTTATCCGCGACATGAGCATTGGATTGTCATTCAGGTACTTCGACAAATCACCTGTCTGCTTCGACCCTATGACGATCTGCAACTCCGACAACTCTCCGAGCAGCACATTCAGCTTCTCCATCTTTCTGGCATTCGCCTTCATGGCATCGATGTGCTCAGTGATCTTGTCGTTCTGGTTGCCCATGATCAAAAGGCCAATGCGGAGCCTGGCTTCATCCATGGACATGGAATCGATGTCGAGGACGCTTCCCATCCGGTCTGTCGAAACCGGCGTGGCGTAAGAATTGTGTGAAACACCATCCATGAATGAATTCCCCCCTTGTGGCTGGCGCACCGGTGCCTTACACCATCCGGCGCAGTTTCTTGACCCGCGCCGCAGGCTGTTCGGTGGGCTGCACATCCCGCCGCATCGCCTCCCGCGCGGCCTGCAACTGCTCCTGGAGCATCTGTTCCATGACCTCGGGACCCTTGTCACCGAAGGCCTTGTTGAACTGCACGGGAATGGACGCCGGATTGATGCCGGTGCTGGCCATCACCTCGCGGACCCGCTTGACGTCGGCACGCGCCTTCGCCATCAAGGCATGCGCTTCCGCGATCAGCCGCTTGGCTCGTTCCTGCATTTCCGACACCGGCCCTCCTTCAATCACGCTGTGCGCCCCCCGGACCTGCACTAAGTAACCTGACGGCGCGATCGGTTCCGCCTGCAGTGGCCAGGGAACCGTCAGGCTGCGGCGGTTACTACCAGCGGACAGGGGGCGCGGACTTGCGTGGCAAGGGACCGCGGACCGCCCGCCACGACCACATGACCAGCGTCCGCATCGATCCGCAACTCACCAGCCAGCTCGGCTCGGGCTCGCTCGCGCCCCGTGGCGAGACGGCGCCGCAGTCCGGCACCTTCCGGGGGGAAGCCGTGCAGGTACGCAACGCCGCTTCCGACCTGGCCAACGCGGCGGAGGAACTCACCCTCTTTGCCAGCGAGAAGGTGGAGAAAGAGCTGAGCAAGCGAGAAGTCAAGGGCGGCGGACGGACCCTGGCCATGACGGTCCAGCAGATCACCGAGTACCTCGAGAAAGCCCGCCGCGGCGCCGACCCGCAGCAGATGCAGCAGGCCGCGCGCGCCCTGCTGCGCAACCCGCAGGCCGACATCGGCCAGATGCTGCGCAACCAGCGGGGCTTGGGCTCGCCGACGGACCAGTTCCTGCTGCTGCAGATGGCGCGCGAGATGGCCCAGGCCGAGGGCGCGCCGACCGAACTCATCCAGCCCATCGACGACGCGCTGGGCGACCTGGAAACCTGGAACGGCAAGACCATCCGGGCGGACCTCGCCACCATCGACCAGGCCGGCGCCTATGGGCGTTCCGCGCAGGAAGTCAGGAGCTTCCAGGGCGCCGTGCACGTGGTGCTGGGCAAGCCCACGCTGGCGCAGGCGCTGCAGGAGACCCTGGCGCTCGCCGGCAAGGGTGGCGCGCGCCTCGAGGCGGCCGTGGACAACCTCATGGGCGCCATGGGCGCGCTGCTGGCGGCCACGCGCAGTGCCGCAGAGAAGGTGCTGCTGGAGTCCCTCATGACGGACCTCTACCACCTGAAGGCGCTCAAGACCTTGATGGCGGAGAGCCGCAAGCTGCTGCAGTCGCTCAAGCGCCAGGGCCAGGCAGCCATGGCGCTGCGCCAGCGCCAGCGCAAGGAAGGGGACGAGGACGACGAAGAAGAAGGCGGTCGGCATGGCGATCGCTGATGACGACGACGCCATGGGCCTGCAGGCCTTCGAGCTCATGAAGGAGCTGGTCACCATCACCGGCGAGAAGTGGGTGTCGTCCTCGCGCTTCACCTCGCTGGCCGACCGCTGGCGGATCGACGACGTGCAGGCCCGCATCGTCTTCCTCACGGGGGTGCGGGGCCTGCTGCGCGACATGCCGGTGAAGGTGTTCGTCGACATGGACGTGCGCCAGTCCATCCTGAACGCGGCGCAGGAAGCGATCGACGCGGCGATCGACCAGGAAGAAGAGCAGGAGGAGTGACCCCATGAGCAGCCACTGGATCCACGACACGGTCAGCGACTTCGGGCGCCAGATGGGCATCGACGGTCTCGGCCTGGGCAGCCACGGCGTGACGCAGCTGGTCTTTGCGTCCGGCGCCGTCCTGTCGGTGGAGCCGGTCGCGCGGCCCCGCGGCGACGAGGTGCTGGTGCACCTGGCCCGTCCCGTCGGCCACGACGCGCCGGCGCTGGTGCGGCTGGCCCTGGCCAAGGCGGCCCGCATTCCCGGGGGCGCGCCGGCCGTGCAGGTGGCCCTGCGCGGCAGCGCCGCCGAGGCGATGCTGATCGCGCTGGTCCGCCTGCCCGAGCGGGGCTTCACGCCGCAGGCGCTGGGACAGGCCGTGGACCTTCTCTCTCGCTGGCTGGACGAAGTCCAGGCCGGTGCCGCCTGACACCGAGCCCCAGGGACCGCCATGGCCACCTCTTTCGACGCCGGATCAACCTATGGCTTCAGCCACGGGTTGACCGGCATCACGACCCGCGGCGCGGCCGACAGTTTCAACCTGCCGGCCAACCAGGCCATGGCGCCGGCGGAGCAACTGGCCGAGTCGGTGCTCACGAAGCTGCTGCAGGGTCATTCCCTGGACAGCATCGTCGACGACCTGATCCGCCCGCCGCTCGAGGACCGCAGCGTGCTGACGCCCCGGGTGTTCCGGGACGTCCTCGCGAAGCTTCCCGGCCTGCTCGAGCGGGCCGCCGGCAAGTACCCGGAGGGCTCCGAGGAGTCGCGCGCGCTGATGCGTGCCGGCCGGCAGATCAACGCCCTCCTCGAGCACGTGATGCTCGCCAGCATGTACCAGGGCGCACTGGTGCCCGGCTGAACGGACAAGAACGACTCCATGAAGAGCCCCGAAACCACACTGCTGGCCGTGCTGTCCTACTCGCTGCTGCAGAACGCACGCCCCGAGAAGGCGATGACCCTGCTCGAGGCCCTCAACGTCCTGGAGCCGGACCATCCCGGCACGCTGCGGGCGTTGGCAGTGGCGCAGGTGCGCAGCGGCAAGGCCGACAAGGCGCTGCGAACCCTCGACAAGCTGGCCATGGCGGGCGGCATGGACCGCGCCTTCCACCTGCTGCGTGCACAGGCCCTCGGCGCCGCCGGCCGGCCGATCGAGGCGAGCGTCGCCATGAAGACCTGGCTGCAGATGGACGGGTCGCCGCGGGGTGCCGCAACGACAACGTCCCCGAAGACCCGGGCTGCGTCTCCCACCCCAGGCACCCCGATCGGGCGCACCGCGCAGGCCTGAGCCGATGATGCAATCCATTCACGGCGTCCTGCAGAAGATCATCCTGCGGGCGACCAGCCGCAACGACATCGTCCTGGCGGTGCTGCTGGTGGCGATCATCTTCATGATGATCCTGCCGCTGCCCACCTGGCTGGTGGACGTCCTGATCGGCGTCAACATGACCGCCTCGGCCATGCTGCTGATGGTGGCGATGTACCTGCCCACGCCACTGGCCTTTTCCAGCTTCCCGTCGGTGCTGCTGGTGACCACGCTGTTCCGCCTGGGCATCTCCATCGCCACCACGCGCCTCATCCTGCTGCAGGGCGACGCCGGGCACATCGTCTACACCTTCGGCAACTTCGTGGTGGGCGGCAACCTGATCGTCGGCCTGGTGGTGTTCCTGATCCTCACCATCGTGCAGTTCGTGGTCATCACCAAGGGCGCCGAGCGGGTGGCCGAGGTGGCGGCCCGCTTCTCGCTGGACGCCATGCCGGGCAAGCAGATGTCCATCGACGGCGACATGCGTGCCGGTACCATCGACATGGAAGAAGCCAAGCGCCGCCGCCGCATCGTCGAGAAGGAAAGCCAGCTTTACGGCGCCATGGACGGCGCCATGAAGTTCGTCAAGGGCGACGCCATCGCCGGCCTCATCATCGTCGCGGTCAACCTGCTGGGCGGCATCCTGATCGGCACCATGCAAAAAGGCATGACCGCCGGCGACGCTGCCAAGACCTATTCGGTGCTCACCATCGGGGACGGGCTGATCTCGCAGATCCCGGCACTGTTCATCGCGATCTGCGCCGGCATGATCGTCACGCGGGTGCAGTCGGACGAGGGGCCCTCGAATGTGGGCAAGGACATCGGTGCCCAGGTACTCGCGCAACCCCGCGCCCTCGTGATCGCATCGGGCGTGGCGCTGGGCATGGCAGCGATACCCGGCATGCCCGTGGCTGTGTTCCTGGCGCTGGCCGTCATCCTCGGCGGTGTCGGTCTCACCCTGTTGCGCGGCACGCGGCGCGTGGTCAATGCCAAGACGGGTGAAGTGACCGAGGTGCCCGCAATGCAGGCCGCGAGCGAACCGGCCACCAAGCCGATGAACGAGGCGGGTGAAGAGTTCATCCCCACCGTCCCCCTGCTCATCGACGTCGCCACCCACCTGCGCAGCGCCTTCGACGCCAATTCACTGAACGACGAACTGATCAAGATCCGGCGCGCGCTGTACTTCGACCTGGGCGTTCCGTTCCCCGGCATCCAGCTTCGCTTCAACGACAACCTGCCCCGCGAGACCTACGCCATCATGCTGGCCGAGGTGCCAGTGGCCGACGGCAAGCTGCGCCCCGGCCATGTGCTCGTGCGCGAGAAGCCGTCCAACCTGGACGCGCTGCAGATCCCCTACGAAGCCGACCGCAAGTTCCTGCCCAGCATGGAGACGATCTGGGTCGATGCCGAGCTTCGCGACCCGATGGCCAGGGCGGGCATCTCCTTCATGGACTCCGGCCAGCTCCTGACCTACCACCTTGCCTTCGTCCTCAAGAAGTACTCGGCGGATTTCCTGGGCATCCAGGAGACCAAGTTCCTGCTGTCCTCGATGGAGGCTCGCTTCCCGGACCTGGTGCGGGAGGTCACGCGGGTGCTGCCGATCCAGAAGATCGCAGAGATCCTGCAGCGGCTGGTCTCCGAGGAGATCTCGGTGCGCAACCTGCGCACGGTGCTCGAAGCCCTGATCGAGTGGGGCCAGAAGGAAAAGGACTCGGTCCTGCTGACGGAATACGTCCGCTCGACGCTCAAGCGGCACATCAGCCACAAGTACTCGAACGGGCACAACCTGCTGCCGGCCTACCTTCTGGCGCCCAACGTCGAGGACACGCTGCGCGGCGCGATCCGCCAGACCAGCGCCGGCAGCTATCTGGCGCTGGAACCCAGCGTCAGCCGCAAGCTGGTCGAGAACATCAAGAAGGCGGTGGGCGACCTGCATGCCAGCGCGCAGCGCCCGGTGCTGCTGACGTCGATGGACATTCGCCGCTACCTGCGCAAGATGATCGAGCAGGACCTGTACGAGCTTCCGGTATTGAGCTATCAGGAGCTCACGCAGGAAGTCAACATCCAGCCGCTGGCGAGGGTGGACCTGTGAGCACCGCCGGCCTGCCCCGACGGCGCCGCGGCAACCAGCACCGCGGCGCGCGTGGGCCCGAGCCTGCCGCGCGGCGCAACTCAGGCGACCGCTGCCGCGACCGCCTGCTCGACGTCGGGCGTCACGGCAAACAGCGTGAGGAAGCCGCTCATCTCGAACACGTCACGGACGGCGTCGTGCATGCCGGCCAGGACCAGCTTGCCCTGGGTGGCGCGCAGCTTCTTGCCTGCGAGCAGGATGACGCGAAGTCCCGCCGAGCTCACGTAGTCCATGCGGCCCAAGTCGAGCACCATGCGGCGGCACCCCTGGTCGATGCACTCGAGCACCGTGCGCTCGAGATCCGGCGAGGTGGCGCTGTCGAGCCGGCCGACGGGCTTGAGGATGGCGAGGTCACCGCGGATTTCCTGGTCGAGATTCATGCTGCACCTCTTGATAATACAGAGGTCTACATTGTAGGAACTATTCATGCGTCGTGACAGCATGTTCGAGCTGCGCGTGCTCACCGGGACACACGCCGGGGCGCGCACCCCGCTGTCCGGCGAGCCGCAGGTGCTCGGCAGCGCCGACGACTGCGACCTGATCCTCAGCGACGCGGGCGTGCTGGCCCAGCATGCCCGGCTTGAGCACCTGGACGACGGCAGCACCGTGCTGCGCTGGCTCGACGGCGAACTCGAACCCCTGGTGATCCGTCCGGGCCAGGGCGCCGCACTCGGCCCGGTGCAGATTGCGATCGATCACGCGGACGCGCCCTGGCGCACCGACCTCGACATCGTGGGCAGTCCGCTGCCGGAGCCCACGCTCGACCCCTTGCCGGACGGCGAAGCTGGCCCCGAGGTGCTGATGGAAAGTCCGGACGACGCGTCCAGCCGGGCGACCGCGGCACCGGTATCACGCCGGTGGCGGGTCCTGGTCGCCGCCGGCGCCCTCGCGCTGGCCGCGGGCCTGGCCTGGTGGACCCTGGGTCGGCCGACTGCGTTGTCCATCTCGCCGGCCACGGGCAGTTCCGAAGGGGCAGCCGCCGTCGCAACCGCAGAGCGAGCAACAGGTGAAGCGCTGGCTCCGGCGGGCACCCCCACCGGTGCGGGCGAAGCGGCCGTCCCGGCTGCGCTCACCGAGGCCCTGGCCCGACTCGGGTATGGAGACCGGGTGCGGGTGGAAGTACGCAGCGGGCGCACGCCGCGAGTCCATGCCACGCTGCTGTCCGACGAGGAAACCGAACGACTGGCCATCGTGCTGTCCCGGCTTCAATCCCGCCCCGGCCTGCGCGTGGTGAGCCTGCCGGACCTCCAGGCGCAGGC
>DAIMZU010000113.1:0-418 GCA_036733845.1 Ramlibacter sp. | reverse complement strand
GTGCTGGACGCGCTCGATCCGGCGCGGGCCGAGGCTGCTGGTGCCTTGCCACCGGCGGCTGCCGCCGCCGACGCGACGCCACCGCAGGCACCTGCGCCGGCGGCATCGCGCCCCGCAGGGCGGCCGGCCGTGCAGGCGATTCACCTGGGCGACGGCCGTTTCCAGCTGCAAGGCCGCGTGCCGGACGAGGCCACCCGCGAGCGGGTCCTGGCGCAGGTGCAGGCGCAGGCCACCGACGTTCGCGGGCTGAAATCGGCCCTGCTGACCGATGCCGAAGCGGCCGCCACCCTGCTGTCGGACCTGCGAGCCCACGGTGTCGGCAAGGTGGAGGGCGACTGGATCGCCGGCGTGCTGTCGCTTTACGTGACCCTGGCGCCCGCCGAGGTCCCCCCCTGGGAGCGCGCGCTGGTCGCTGCCT
>DAIMZU010000112.1:0-7373 GCA_036733845.1 Ramlibacter sp. | reverse complement strand
AGACGTCGGGGCGCAGCCTGCACGCGCAGGAGATCCAGTTCAACGACATCCGCACCACGCTGCAGGCGCTGATCGCCATCTACGACAACTGCAACTCGCTGCACACGAATGCCTTCGACGAGGCGATCACGACGCCGACGGAAGACAGCGTGCGCCGCGCGATGGCGATCCAGCTGATCATCAACCGCGAATGGGGCCTGGCCAAGAACGAGAACCCCAGCCAGGGCGCGTTCATCATCGAGGAGCTGACTGAGCTCGTCGAGGAAGCGGTGCTGGCCGAGTTCGAGCGCATCGCCGAGCGCGGCGGCGTGCTCGGCGCGATGGAAACCGGCTACCAGCGCGGCCGCATCCAGGACGAGAGCATGCACTACGAGATGCTCAAGCACACCGGCGAGCTGCCCATCATCGGCGTGAACACCTTCCGCAACCCGCAGGGCGACGCGGCGCCCGACAAACTTGAGCTCGCCCGGTCGACCGACGAGGAAAAGCAGGGGCAGCTCAGTCGCCTGCGCGACTTCCATGCCCGCCATGCCGACGCCGCGCCTGCCGTGCTGCAGCGCCTGCAGCAGGCGGTGATCGACAACCGCAATGTCTTCGAGGTGCTGATGGACGCGGTGCGCGTGTGCTCGCTCGGCCAGATCACGCGCGCGCTGTTCGAGGTGGGCGGGCAGTACCGGCGCAACATGTGATCGGGCTGGTTCCGCTTGCTGGAGCGGCGGGCTCGCGCCCGCGGTGCGGAGAACTACCTAGGGTCCTGCCCCTGTTGCGATCAGGGAAAACTTGGCTACAGTCCCTCCAACTGACAAGGGGACTGCGCGTTTGCCTGCTGACTACATCCTCGAGACACGGGGCCTGACCAAGGAATTCAAGGGCTTCGTCGCCGTCAACAACGTCGACCTGCAGGTGCGCCGCGGCGACATCCACGCCATCATCGGACCGAATGGCGCGGGCAAGACGACCTACTTCAACCTCCTGACCAAGTTCCTGCCCCCCACCCGGGGCAGCATCACGTTCCAGGGCGTCGACATCACGCACGAGCGCCCCGCACAAACGGCGCGGCGCGGCATCGTCCGTTCGTTCCAGATCTCGGCGGTGTTCCCGCACATGACCGTGCTCGAGAACGTGCGCGCGGCACTGCAGCGCAACATGGGCACGTCCTTTCACTTCTGGAAATCCGAATCCTCGCTGCACGTGCTGCACGACCGCGCCTGGCAACTGCTCGGCGAGGTCGATCTCCAGGACTTCGCGGACGAACTCACCGTCAACCTGCCCTATGGCCGCAAGCGCGCGCTCGAACTCGCCACCACGATGGCGCTCGAGCCCGAACTCATGCTGCTCGACGAGCCGACGCAGGGCATGGGCCACGAGGACGTCGGGCGTGTCACCCAGCTGATCAAGAAGGTGTCGGCCGGCCGGACCATCCTCATGGTCGAACACAACATGAACGTGGTCTCGTCCATCGCCGACCGCATCACCGTCCTGCAGCGCGGGGCGGTCATTGCGGACGGGCCGTACGACGAGGTGTCGCGCAACCCGCAGGTCATCGAGGCCTACATGGGCGCGACAGACGCCGGCGGTGAACTCCAGGGGGCGCACTGACCATGGCCCAGGAACTGCTTCGCATCCAGGACCTGCACGCCTGGTACGGCGAGTCCCATGTGCTGCATGGCGTGAACCTGTCCGTCAACGAGGGCGAGGTGGTCTCGCTGCTCGGGCGCAACGGCGCCGGGCGAACGACGACGCTGCGGGCCATCGTCGGCCTGACAGGGCGGCGCACCGGCTCGATCCGCATCGCCGGCCACGAAGCCATCCAGATGCCGCCGCACAAGGTGGCCCGCCTCGGCGTGGGCTACTGCCCCGAAGAGCGCGGCATCTTCGCGAGCCTGTCGGCCGAGGAAAACCTGATGCTGCCACCGTCCGTCGGCCAGGGCGGCATGAGCGTCGCCGAGATCTACGACATGTTCCCCAACCTCAAGGAGCGCGCCGCCAGCCCCGGCACGCGCCTTTCAGGGGGCGAGCAGCAGATGCTCGCCGTGGCCCGCATCCTGCGCACCGGCGCGCGCCTGCTGCTGCTCGACGAGATTTCCGAAGGCCTGGCGCCAGTCATCGTCCAGAAGCTGGCGGAGACCATCCGCATGCTCAAGGCGCGCGGCTACACCATCGTCCTGGTCGAGCAGAACTTCCGCTTCGCGGCGCCGCTGGCCGACCGTTTCTACGTCATGGAGCACGGCAAGATCGTGCGCGAGTTCGCGCAGCACGAGTTGCGCGAGAACACCGCCATGCTCCAGGAATACCTCGGCGTCTGACGCCACCCCCACTTCCAACCAAGGAGAGACACCATGAAGATCAAGACGCTCGTCGCCGCCATGGCACTGGCCCTGGGCACCGGCTCGGTGCTCGCGCAGGCCAACCAGCCGGTGCGCATCGGCTTCATCACCGACATGTCCAGCCTGTACGCCGACATCGACGGCCCCGCAGGCGGCGAGATGGTCCGTTGGGCCGTCCAGGACTTCGGCGGCAAGGTGCTGGGCCGCAACATCGAGGTGCTGACCGCCGATCACCAGAACAAGGCCGACGTCGCGAGCTCGAAGGCCCGCGAGTGGATCGACGCCAACGGACTGTCCATGCTGATCGGTGGCACCAACTCCGGCACGGCGCTGGCCATGTCCAAGGTGGCCTCCGAGAAGAAGCGCCCCTTCTTCGTCATCGGTGCCGGCTCCGCCCGCCTGACCAACGAGGACTGCACGCCCTACACCGTCCACTACGCCTACGACACCGTCGCCCTGGCCAAAGTGGCCGGCTCGGCGCTGGTCAAGGCCGGCAACAAGGACTGGTTCTTCCTGACCGCCGACTACGCCTTCGGCCACTCCCTCGAGAACGACGCCGCGGCCGTGGTCAAGGCCAATGGCGGCACGGTGCGCGGCAGCGTGCGCCACCCGCTCAACGCCTCCGACTTCTCGTCCTTCCTGCTGCAGGCGCAGGGCTCCAAGGCGCAGATCCTCGCGCTCGCCAATGCGGGCGGCGACTTCACCAACGCGGTCAAGGCGGCCCGCGAGTTCGGCGTCGGCAAGACCATGAAGGTCGCCGGCCTGCTGGTGTTCATCAACGACGTGCACAGCCTGGGCCTGAACAACACCGCCGGCCTGCAACTGGCCGACAGCTGGTACTGGGACCAGGACGAGGAATCGCGCAAGTTCGCGCGCCGCTTCTTCGACAGGTACAAGCGCATGCCCTCGAGCCTGCAGGCCGCCGACTACTCGGCCACGCTCACCTACCTCAAGGCGGTCCAGGCCGCCGGCACCACCGATGCCGACAAGGTGATGGAGAAGGTCAAGTCCACGCAGGTCAACGACTTCTACAGCAAGGGCCGCGTCCGCGCCGACGGCCGCATGATCCACGACATGTCGCTGTTCGAGGTCAAGGCCCAGAACGAGTCCAAGAACCCCTGGGACTACTACAAGCTGGTTGCCAAGGTGCCGGGTGACCAGGCCTTCACGACCCTGGTCGACTCCAAGTGCCAGCTGGTGAAGAAGTAAGGCGCTGACCGGTGTCCGGGCCCCCGGGGGTCCGGCACCGGTCAACCGCCCGCCGCCGACGGCGGCACGCTCCAGCCCTTTCTGATCCCCCATGGAAATCTTCGGAATCCCCCACCAGGCCTTTCTTGGCCAGCTCATGCTCGGGCTGGTCAATGGCGCGTTCTATGCGCTGCTGAGCCTGGGCCTTGCCGTGATCTTCGGCCTGCTGGACATCGTCAACTTCGCGCACGGCGCGCTGTACATGCTCGGGGCCTTCGCCGCCTGGATCATGCTGGACAGCTTCGGCATCAACTACTGGTTCGCCCTGCTGCTGGCCCCCCTCATCGTCGGCGTGCTCGGCGTCATCATCGAACGCAGCATGCTCAAACGTCTGTATGGGCTCGACCCCCTGTACGGGCTCTTGCTCACCTTTGGGCTCGCACTCATCTTCGAAGGCATCTTCCGCGACCGCTACGGTGTCTCGGGGCAGTCGTACCCGGTGCCCGAGCTCCTGCAGGGCGCCACCAACCTCGGCTTCATGATCCTGCCGAACTACCGCGCCTGGGTCGTGGTGTTCTCGCTGGTCGTCTGCCTGGCCACCTGGTACCTCATCGAGCGCACCCGCCTGGGCGCCTACCTGCGTGCCGGCACCGAAAACGCCAAGCTGGTCCAGGCCTTCGGCGTGAACGTGCCGCTCATGGTCATGCTCACCTACGGCTTCGGCGCGGCCCTGGCGGCGCTGGCCGGCGTGCTTGCCGCCCCCATCGTCCAGGTCACGCCGCTGATGGGCAGCAACCTGATCATCGTCGTGTTCGCCGTCGTCGTGATCGGCGGCATGGGCTCGATCCTCGGCTCGGTCGTGACCGGGCTGGGCCTGGGCGTGGTCGAGGGACTCACCCGTGTCTTCTACCCCGAAGCCTCTGCCGTCGTCGTCTTCGTGGTGATGGCCATCGTGCTGATGCTGCGCCCCGCGGGGCTGTTCGGAAAACAGGCCTGACCCCATGAACGCCACCCCTGCCACCTCCGCCCATGCCGGCGGCCCCGCCCGGCCTGCCGGTGCCACGCGCCAGGAGCCGGGCACCGGCACCCGCCGCACCGTCTTCCGCATTGGCTATGCCGCCCTGTTGGCACTGGCCCTTGCCGCACCGCTGCTCGGGCTGTATCCGGTGTTCGTGATGAAGCTTCTCTGCTTCGCCCTGTTCGCCTGCGCCTTCAACCTGCTGCTCGGTTTCACCGGGCTGCTGTCCTTCGGCCACGCCGCCTTCTTCGGAGGCGCGGCCTACGTGACCGGCTGGCTGCTCAAGTCGCAGGGCTGGACCCCTGAACTCGGCGTCCTCGGCGGGGCTGCCCTCGCCGCCCTGCTCGGCCTGTTGTTCGGCGGCATCGCCATCCGACGCCAGGGCATCTATTTCGCGATGATCACGCTGGCGCTGGCGCAGATGGTGTTCTTCATCGCGCTCCAGGCACCGTTCACCGGCGGCGAGGACGGGCTCCAGGGCGTGCCGCGCGGCCATCTGTTCGGGCTGCTGCCGCTGGCCTCGGACGTCACGCTCTACTACGTCGTGCTCGCGGTGTGCGTGGCCTGCTTCCTGGCGATCGTGCGCATCGTCACATCGCCCTTCGGCCAGGTGCTGAAGATGATTCGCGAGAACGAGCCCCGCGCCATCTCGCTGGGCTACGAGGTCGACCGCTACAAGTTGCTGGCCTTCGTGCTGTCCGCCGGCCTGTCAGGCCTCGCCGGCGGACTGAAGACGGTCATCATGGGCTTCGCCACCCTGTCCGATGTGCACTGGTCCATGTCGGGCGAGGTCATCCTGATGAGCCTGCTGGGCGGCGTCGGCACCTTCTTCGGTCCGGTGCTGGGTGCGGGCCTGGTCATCGCGCTGCAGAACATGCTGGCCGACAAGGTCGGCGCCTGGGTGACGGTGATCATCGGCGCGATCTTCGTGGCCTGCGTGCTGGCCTTCCGCAAGGGGATGGTCGGCGAACTGATCGCCTGGCTGGACCGGCGGCGCGCCCGGGCCTGAGCGCTCCCACGCGGTGGCGGCCTACTTGACCGCCACCGCGTCGGTCATGCGGTAGAACAGGCCCATGGGGTCGTCGCGCAGCACCGAAAAGCGCCCCTCGACCACCACCGGCTCCTGCGTGTAGGCGACCGGCTGGCGGGTGCGCACCTCGACCATGCTCTCCGGACCGCCGGGCACGCAGAAAGCGCAGGTCAGCGGCACGGAGCTCACCAGGAAATGCCGCTGCCGCTCCCCGGGTTGCAGCGGCATCATGAACCCCTGCAGCCGCTGCACCTTGCCGTCGAGCGCAAGCTGGTCCGGCTGGAACAGCGGCAGCACGCGGTTCTTCTCGGTGCGGCTCTGGACGGCGGTGAGCAGCGGCCACGGCAGCACGTCCGCGCGATCGGGCAGCGGGGCGATGGGGCTGTTGGGGCTGTGCACGCCGGGCCCGCTGCCCAGCGGCACAGGCGCACCGGGCGGATTCCCGTTGAGCTGGGCCGAGGCGGGCGCGATGGTGACGGCGGCCATCATGACGGCGCAGGCGACGGCCCGGCCGATGGGTGGGATCTGGGTCATGATTTCCCCCTGGCGGGTGGCTTCAATGTTCGTGGCGCATGCCGCAGTACCGGCCGATCGCCAGGCCTTTGCACGAGGCCTGCAACTGCTTCTGGCACGCGTCCTCGCCCTTGCCCGACTCCAGGCAGCGCGCGGCCGCCTCGTGGGCCTGCGCCATGGCGCGGTGGCGCTGGATGTCCTTGCGGATGTCGTCCGCACTGTGCTTGCCGCCCTGCGACTGGGCCAAGGCCATCAACGGAGCGAACAGGAGGGGGATCAGCAGTCGTTTCACGGCGGTCATCTCGGGTTCTGGAGCAGGCGGGCGACGTCGAGGCGATAGGCGCTCGCGGCCGGGATCAAGGCCGCGACGCACGCCAGGACCAGAGCCGCGACGGGCACCCAAAGTTCCCCGGGCGCCCAGGTGGCACCGGTCAGCGGCAGCGACTGGCGGGCGGCGAGCAGGGAGCCTAACAGATGCACGCCCGCATGCGCCAGGGCCAGGCCGAGTGCCGAAGCCGCCAGGGCAAGCCAGGCGGCCTCGAGCAGCACCAGGGCGGCCAGCCGCCCGGGCGGTGCGCCCAGCAACCGCAGCATGGCGAGGTCCCCCTGGCGCTCGCGCACCGCATGCCAGAGCGCGACGAAGACCGACAGCCCGGCGGTCGCAAGCAGCACCGCGCCGATGCCCTGCAGCACCTCGGCGCCAATCCCCAGCAGGTGCAGCAGCCGCGTCACCTCGACTGCTGGCGCCGCCGCCTGCATGGACGTGGTGGCGTTGACCAGCCTGGGCAGCGTCACCGCGGCCAGCGGCGTGCGGTAGCGCACCAGCGCCATCGTCACCTCACGCTCGGCCTCGAGCAGGCGACGGTCCTCCTCGTCGACGGCGGTGGCGTCCTCGTGCACCTGCCAGACCGATTCGAGCGCGGTCAGCACCAGCCGGTCGGCGACGCAGCCGCAGGCCGCCAGCACCCCGACCACCGTGTAGGGCGCGTCGCCATGCTCGTGGCCGCCGAACAGGCCATGCTGGCCGGTGAAGCGCTGTCCGACCGCTAGGCCGGTGGACCGGGCGGCCTGCGCGCCGAGGATGGCTTCCATGGGCGCGAAGCCCGCCCGCCCCTGTGCGAGCTCGAGCCCGTACAGGCGGAGGTAGTCGGGCGTGGTGCCCACGATGCGATGGCCGCGGAAGCTGTCGCCCATGGACAGCGGAATGACTTGTCCGACCATGGGGTGCTCGCCCAGTTGCCGCACCTCGGCCAGGGGCACGTTGCCCGGCGGCACATCCACCTGGAACACCCCCGAC
>DAIMZU010000111.1:0-7381 GCA_036733845.1 Ramlibacter sp. | reverse complement strand
CGGTGGAACGCCCGTGGGCCGCGGGAGGGCGGGCCCGGGCCGATTCTGGCAACAGGCGGTGCCCGGGGCGCCCGCCTTAGATGCCGCAATTAGAATCGGCTCGTCCTTAAAGCTCGTGTGAGTATATCCAAGCTTCCAGCTGAGCTAGCTTGGGAAACTTCCTTATGAATCAGCCTCTTGTAACGAATAGTTATCCGGTGACCGACCGGGTGCGGGAAGCCCTGGCCATTTCGATGCGCGGCTGTGACGAGCTGCTGCCGCGCGACGAGTGGGAGCGCAAGCTCGCCCGATCGGAGGCCACCGGGGTGCCGCTGCGCGTCAAGCTCGGGCTCGACCCGACGGCGCCGGACATCCATGTCGGGCACACGGTGGTGCTCAACAAGATGCGTCAGCTGCAGGATCTCGGGCACCACGTCATCTTCCTGATCGGCGACTTCACCTCCCTGATCGGTGACCCCTCCGGCCGCAACAGCACCCGGCCGCCGCTCACGGCAGAGCAGATCAAGGCGAACGCCGAAACCTACTACCGCCAGGCGAGCCTGGTGCTGGACCCGGAACGCACCGAGATCCGCTACAACAGCGAGTGGAGCGAGCCCCTGGGCGCGCGCGGCATGATCCAGCTGGCAGCCCGCTACACGGTCGCCCGCATGATGGAGCGTGACGACTTCCACAAGCGGTTCCATTCGGGCCAGAGCATCTCCGTGCACGAGTTCCTCTACCCGCTGATGCAGGGCTACGACTCGGTCGCGCTGCGCAGCGACCTCGAACTCGGCGGGACCGACCAGAAGTTCAACCTGCTGATGGGCAGGCACCTGCAGCAGGAGTGGCAGCAGGAGCCGCAGTGCATCCTGACCATGCCGCTGCTCGAAGGCCTGGACGGCATCGAGAAGATGTCCAAGAGCAAGAACAACTACGTGGGCATCAGCGAGCCGCCGAACACCATGTTCGCCAAGGTGATGTCCATCTCCGACACGCTGATGTGGCGCTGGTTCATGCTGCTGAGCTTCCGCTCCGAAGCCGACATCGCAGCACTGCGCTCCGATGTCGAGTCCGGCCGCAATCCGCGCGACGCCAAGGTGATGCTGGCCCGCGAGATCACGGCGCGGTTCCATGGCGCGCAGGCGGCCGACGCCGCCGAGCAGGACTTTGTCTTGCGCAGCCGCGGCGGCGTGCCCGACGACATCCCCGAGGTGTCCCTGTCGGGAGCGCCGCTGGGCATCGGCGCCCTGCTCAAGCAGGCCGGGCTGGCGCCCTCGACCTCCGAGGCCCTGCGCCTGGTCGATGGCGGGGGCGTGCGGATCGATTCGGCGCCCGTTTCAGACAAGGCCCTGAAGCTGCCGGCCGGCACCTTCGTCGTGCAGGTCGGCAAGCGCAGGTTCGCCCGCGTCACGCTGTCCTGACGGGCGCTCCCGTCCGCCTGCCACCGGCGACAATCGCGCCCCGATGACCCCCGACCTGCTTGCGCGCCTCACGCCGCGGCGCCTTTTAATGGCGTCGATCTTCGTGGCGGTGCTCACGATCGGCCTGAAGACGGCCGCCTGGTCGATCACCGGCTCCGTCGGCCTGCTGTCGGACGCCATGGAGTCCTTCGTCAACCTGGCCAGCGCCATGTTCGCGCTGGTCATGGTCACCATCGCCCAGCGGCCGCCCGACGAGGACCATCCCTACGGGCACCACAAGGCGGAGTACTTCTCCTCGGGATTCGAGGGCATCCTGATCATCGGCGCGGCCGGCGGCATCATCTGGGCGGCCGGCCTGCGCATGCACGAGCCGCAGCCCCTGCAGCGGCTGGACTGGGGCCTGGCGCTGTCCGCCCTGAGCTCGGTGCTCAACGGTCTGCTCGGCTGGGTCATGCTGCGTGCCTCGCGCGCCCACCGGTCCATCGCGCTCGAGGCTGATGCCCGCCACCTGTTCACCGATGTCTGGACCTCGGTGGGCGTGATCGCCGGCCTGTCCCTGGCCTGGGCGACCGGCTGGCTGTGGCTGGACCCGTTGGTGGCAGTCGGCGTCGCGCTGAACATCCTGCGCGAGGGCGCGGGCCTGCTGCGCCGGTCGACCCAGGGCCTGATGGACGAGGCGCTCGAGCCCGAGGTCCGCGCCGAGATCGACCGCACCCTGGCGGAGTTCGGCGCCGCGCCGGTGCGCTTCGACCACGTCACCACCCGCAAGGCGGGCCAGCGGCGCTTCGTGGACCTGCACATGCACCTGCCCGCGGGCTGGACGCTGGGCCAGGCCGCAGCGCTGCGCGGCGCCGTCGAGCGCGCGCTGATGGAGGCCGTGCCGGGCCTGCGCGCCACCATCCAGCTTCTGCCGAGCAATGTCGAGGCCCACCTGGACGATCCGGTGGAGGGCGGCTGATGCTCGCACTCGCCCAGCGGGTCAGCGAGGCCCGGGTCGTGGTGGACGGCGCCGTCGCCGGGGAGATCGGCGCCGGTCTGCTGGTGCTGGTGTGCGCCGAGCCGCAGGACACCGAGGTGCAGGCCGAGCGGCTGCTGGGCCGGCTGCTCAAGCTGCGAATCTTCGGCGATGCGTCGGGCAAGATGAACCGCAGCGTCCAGGACATCGGCGGCGGACTGCTGCTGGTGAGCCAGTTCACCCTGGCGGCGGACACCAGCGGCGGCAACCGTCCGAGCTTTACCGGCGCCGCGCCGGCGGAAGTGGGCCGGCGGCTTTACGACCACCTGCTCGAACGTGCGCGCGCAGCCCACCCGCTCGTCGCCGCCGGTGTCTTCGGTGCCGACATGAAGGTCCACCTCGTCAACGATGGGCCGGTGACGATTCCGATGCGGATTCAGTAAGGGTCGGGATAGCCCAGGGCCCCCAGCAGGAGGATTTCGGCGGCTTCCATGGCCAGGGCGTCGGCCTCGCCGGTTTCGTGGTCCCAGCCCTGCGCGTGCAGCACGCCATGGACCAGCAGGTGCGCATAGTGCGCTTCCAGGGTCTTGCCCTGCGCCTGCGCTTCAGCCTCGACCACGGGGGCGCAGAGCACCAGGTCGCCCATGACCACCGGCTCGCGCTGGTAGTCGAAGGTGAGCACATTGGTGGCATAGTCGCGCCCGCGATACTGGTGGTTCAGGGCCCGGCCCTCCTCGGCATCGACGATGCGCACGGCCAGCTCGGCCGGGCGCTCCAGCGCCATGCCCACCCAGCGGCGCACGCGCGCGGGTGCAAGCACGCGCCGGTGGCGTTCGGCGCCGTCGAAACGCCCCACCTGCAGGCTCAGGTCGAGCGCGACTGAAGCCGGCAGCGGTGGGACTGGCCGGCCGCGACGCCGGGCGCTCACGCGGCCGGCTCCGCCTTGCGCGCGGCGTCGTAGGCGTCGACGATGCGGGCCACCAGGGGGTGGCGGACCACGTCGGCGCTGGTGAAGTGGGTGTGGGCGATGCCCTTGACCCGCCGCAGGATGCGCTCGGCGTCCACCAGCCCGGAGAGGTTCCCCCGGGGCAGGTCGATCTGGCTGATGTCGCCAGTGACCACGCACTTGCTGCCGAAGCCGATGCGGGTGAGGAACATCTTCATCTGCTCGGGCGTGGTGTTCTGCGCCTCGTCGAGGATGACGAAGGCGTTGTTCAGGGTGCGGCCCCGCATGAAGGCCAGCGGGGCGATCTCGAGGGCGTTGCGCTCGAAGGCCTTGGCGACGCGGTCGAAGCCCATCAGGTCATACAGCGCGTCGTAGAGCGGGCGTAGGTAGGGGTCGACCTTCTGCGTCAGGTCGCCGGGCAGGAAGCCGAGCTTTTCACCGGCTTCGACGGCGGGGCGGGTCAGGACGATGCGCTGCACGCTGCTGCGCTCGAGCGCGTCGACCGCGCAGGCGACCGCCAGGTAGGTCTTGCCGGTGCCCGCGGGGCCGATGCCGAAGGTGATGTCGTGCTGGGCAATGTTGTCGAGGTAGACGGTCTGGTTGGGCGTGCGGGCCTTCAGGTCGGTGCGCCGGGTGTGCAGCACCATCGCGCCATCCGCGTCCTGCTCGAGCGGCTGCTCGGTGGCGACCATCAGCTGCACCTTGTCGGCGCCGATCGGGCGCGCGGCGATCTCGTAGAGGGCCTGCAGCACTTCCATCGCACGTTCGGCGCGCGGCTTGGCGCCCTCGACGCGGAAGTTCTCGCCGCGCCGCGAAATGGCCACCTGCATGGCGGCCTCGACGGTTCGCAGGTGTTCGTCGGCGGGGCCGCAGAGATTGGCCAGCCGGGTGTTGTTGGCGGGCGTGAAGGCGTGTCGAAGGATCAAGTTGATAATTCTGTGCGAGGGGAAAGACGCATGATAGGCAAGTTGACGGGAACATTGGCCGAGAAGAAGGCGCCCCAGGTGCTCCTGGACTGCCGCGGCGTCGGTTACGAGGTGGACGTGCCGATGAGCACCTTCTACAACCTGCCGGCCGTGGGCGAGGCCGTCTCGCTGCTCACCCACTTCGTGGTGCGCGAGGATGCGCAGGTGCTCTATGGCTTTGCCACCGCCTCCGAGCGAGACGCTTTCCGTCAGCTCATCCGGATTTCCGGGGTCGGCCCGCGCACGGCGCTGTCCGTGCTCTCCGGCATGAGCGTGGCGGACATCGCGCAGGCGGTCACCGCCCAGGACACCGGCCGGCTCACCAAGGTGCCCGGCATCGGCAAGAAAACCGCCGAGCGCCTGCTCCTTGAACTCAAGGGAAAGATCGGGGCAGACCTCGGGCCGGCGGTCGGCGCCGCACCGGACGAGCAGTCCGACATCCTGCAGGCGCTGGTCGCGCTCGGTTACAGCGACAAGGAGGCGAGCGCCGCGCTCAAGGCGCTGCCGAAGGGGCTGGGGGTGAGTGACGGGATCAAGGCGGCGCTGAAGGCGCTGGCGCGGTGAGCCAAAAACCACACCGTCACCCTCCCGGATGTGTAGCCGGGCCAGAATGGGGGGTGCGCTCGATTTCATACCTCATTCGGCCCTGGTTCCCGCTCGCCGCAGCCCTGCTGCTGGCATCCTGTGGCGGGGGCGGGGGCGGCGGCCAGGACGGCGGAGCCCCTGGCGCGGTGACGCCTCTGCCCCAGACCACGATCAACTCGACCCTGCCGCGGATCGAACCTTACGACCTGCTTCTGCCAGGCAGCTTCGCCTCCCTTCGTTCCGCTTCGGCAGCGATAGCCGAAGGCGGTACCCAGGTGCGGCTTGGGCCACTGACCGCCGCCGAATGGGCCGGCGTGGCCGTCGACGAGGCGTTTCCCGGCGGGCAGCCGCGGGCGCGCCAGATCGGCCTGAACCGTCCCGTTTCCCCCCTTTCCGCCGCGGACGACCTCCACGCCTTGCTGCAATGGCGCGTGCTGCCCGGCGGCGGCCAGGCGGCCACGCTGCGGGTGCGTTCCGATGGCGCCGCGGCGCTGCGGCTGGGGCTGGCTGTCGAGGGGCTTCCGCCGACGGCCGTGCTGCGGATTTTTCCGGCGGGAGGCGGCGAGCCGCTCGAGTTCACGGGCGCCGAGCTGATGGTCGACGGGGCGGGGCCGCGCAACGGGCCGCGGACGCTCTGGTGGTCGCCGTCGGTCAGGGGCGACGAGGTTGCGCTGGAGTTCGTCCTGCGCGCAGGGCAGGAGCCCTCCGCCCTGCGCGTCACGGTGCCGCAGGTTTCCCACCTGTGGGTCGATCCGGGCGAAAAGGGGTCGCCACTGCGGGCCAAGGCGGGCACCTGCAACGTCGACGCCAGCTGCCAGCCGGGTGCCCAGGATGACGCCCGCTCCGTCGCGCGGATGGCTTTCGTGGACGGCTCCGCCAGCTATCTGTGCACCGGCACGCTGATGGCCGACGTCCAGGCCAGCGGGACTCCGTACCTGCTCTCGGCCAACCACTGCGTGTCCAACCAGGCGGCCGCGCGGACCTTGGAGACCTGGTGGTTCTACCAATCGACGGCCTGCGACAGCGGGGCGGTCGATCGCTTGCGCATGCAGAGGGTGATCGGAGGGGCGACCCTGCTCCACGCGTCGACCGCGACCGATGTTTCGTTCATGAGCCTGCGCGGCACGTTGCCGGTTGGCGTCCGCTTTGCCGGTTCCCTGCTGGCGGTCCCGCCCGTGGGCGCGCTGGTCTCCGGTCTGCACCATCCGTCGGGGGAGCCGCTCAAGTACAGCGAAGGGCAGGTCTACGGCTACAAGACCTGCACGGGCGATGCCCGCTCGGGGTCCGTGCGCTGCTCCACGGGCGACTCCTTCATCGAAGTCCGCTGGAACCGGGGAACCACCGAACTGGGGAGCAGCGGGTCCGCGCTGTTCGGGACGATCGAATCGCGCCGCTACGTGACGGGGCAGCTGTACGCCGGCAGGGCCAGCTGCGCCGACTACAACTCTGGCGCGATCACCCAGGAGGACTACTACGGTCGTCTGGACATCTCCTACCGGTCGAAGCTCCATGAGTGGCTCGGCAGCGTCCCCGGCGCGGGCTGCCCCACGGCTGGCTGCGCCCCATGACCATCCAGACCGACGACTTCATCCCGCCGCCACGCCGCGTCGTCTCGGCGGCCCCCGCCTCACCGGCCGAGGAGGCGATGGAGCGGGCGCTGCGTCCCAAGCTCCTGCAGGAGTACGTCGGCCAGGCGCGCATCCGCGAGCAACTGGAGATCTTCATCGGCGCCGCCGCCAAGCGCAGGGAGGCGCTCGACCATGTGCTGCTGTTCGGCCCGCCCGGCCTGGGCAAGACCACGCTGTCGCACATCATCGCCCACGAACTGGGCGTGAACCTGCGGCAGACCTCGGGCCCGGTGCTCGAGAAGCCCAAGGACCTGGCCGCGCTGCTCACCAACCTCGAACGCAACGACGTCCTGTTCATCGACGAGATCCACCGCCTGTCCCCGGTGGTCGAGGAAATCCTCTATCCCGCGCTGGAGGACTACCAGATCGACATCATGATCGGCGACGGCCCCGCCGCGCGTTCGATCAAGCTCGACCTGCAGCCCTTCACGCTGGTGGGCGCCACCACCCGCGCCGGGATGCTCACCAATCCGCTGCGCGACCGCTTCGGCATCGTGGCGCGGCTGGAGTTCTACACCCCCGAAGAGCTGACCCTGATCGTCACCCGCAGCGCCGGGCTGCTGGCGGTGCCGACCGACGCCCTGGGGGCCGCCGAGATCGCGCGGCGCTCGCGGGGCACGCCGCGGATCGCCAACCGGCTGCTGCGGCGGGTGCGCGACTTCGCCGAGGTCAAGGGTGACGGCCGCATCACCCAGGCGATCGCGCAGGCGGCGCTGGCCATGCTCGACGTCGACCCGCAGGGCTTCGACATCATGGACCGCAAACTGCTCGAGGCGGTGGTGCACCGATTCGACGGCGGCCCCGTGGGCCTGGACAACATCGCCGCCAGCATCGGCGAGGAGCCCGGCACCATCGAGGACGTGATCGAGCCCTACCTGATCCAGCAGGGCTACCTGCAGCGC
>DAIMZU010000110.1:0-7434 GCA_036733845.1 Ramlibacter sp. | reverse complement strand
AAACAGGAACGTGATCGCCACCGAAGCCAGCATCGCGACAGCAAACCAGGGCAGCTGTTCGATTGCACGCACCGCGAAGGCACTTGAGAGTATCTCGGTCACGGGCGTCAGGACTTACCTGGCGCGTTGCCTGGCGACTCGGGTCTTGTCGTTGACATAGAGCGATAGTGTGTCCTATGCCATGCAGCTTGCTGTCGATGGTCGCTTGCGCCGCGGCTTGGTCGGTGGCGGCGTCAGCATATCCCTGAAAGCCTGCGCGGCAGGCGAAAGCGGACGCCCCCGCTGCTTGATGATGCCGATCATCCTGGCGACCGTGGGGCTGGTCAGGGGAACCGTGAGGACACCAGTGGTCAAACCGTGGGGCACCGCAAAGCGCGGAACGGCACCGATGCCTATCCCTGATTCGATCAGCGTCAGAAGTGCGGGCACGTGGCGGACCTCGCAGGACCAGGCCTTCGGCGTGGCGGGAGTCCGGGTGGTGGAAAGCGCCTGGTCGATGAGCAGGCGGTTCCCGCTGCCCTGTGCAAGCATCACGCATTCATGTTGTGCCATCTCCGCCCAAGTGACACTCGTCTTTTTTGCCAGCGGGTGATTCGCCAGGCAAGCCATCACGAAGTCTTCCTCGATCAATGGGTCGAACTCGAGGTCAGGCTCCTGGGTGCCGAGGTAGCTGATGCCGAAATCGGCTTCGGCTCGAGCCACAGCCAGCAGGACGTCGGATGCGCTGTCATCCAGCAGGCGGATGCGTATGCCTGGAAACTTCTTGTGGAACTTCGACAGTCCGCGGCTTACGAACGCACCGACCGCTGAAGGCACGCATGCCACGGTCACATGGCCCCGGAGCCTGTCCGACAACTCGCTCATGCCGAGCAAGGAGTTCTCGAGTTCGTTCAGAACATGCCTGGCGCGCGGCAGGAAGCTGCGCCCCATGGCATTGAGCTCGACCTTGCGCGTCGAACGCTCGAAGAGCCTGAGACCGAGTGCGTGCTCGAGCTTTTCCACGCGTCGTGACAGCGCAGGCTGCGACAGGTGAATCGCCTGGGCGGCAGCGCTGAAGCTGCCCAAGTCTGCAACGGCAATAAAGGCACGCAGGTCGGCGAGATCGAAATTCATGTGCGGATCGTATGAATCGCAAGGATTTTTGCACTTTACAGCAGCTGTCCCCGCCCCGATCATCAGACCCATCAGCTGCAGGACTGCTGCTCGCCGACAGTCCTCCCGGCAGAGCCGAAGATCACCAGCGAACCCAAATACAGGAGCCCCTCTCATGAAGACCTCGAACCTTGCCCCGAGCCGTCGGGATGTGATGAAGGCCGGAACGGCAGCCTTTGGCGGGCTTCTGTTTGGCAATGTACAGGCCCAGTCGGACTATCCCAACAAGCCCATCACCGTGATCGTTCCGTATGCCCCCGGCGGGCAGGGTGACGTCTTCGCGCGCCTTGTGGGCGAGCGTCTTTCCCGTGCCCTTGGCCAGTCCATGCTCGTGGACAACAAGCCCGGCGCCAGTGGGGCCCTGGGGGCGCGCATGGTGGCCAAGGCGCGCGGCGATGGCTACACGCTGATCCTGGGCCAGACCGGCGAAATGGCGGTCAACCGCTCGTCCATGAAGAACCCGGGCTACGACAGCCTGGCGGACTTCCGGCCGGTGGCACTGGTCGGCAACGCGCCCCTGGTCATGGCGGCCCCGGCATCCGCCCCGTATAACTCCCTGGCCGAGCTCTTGCAGCTGGCCCGCAGCAAGCCCGGCAGTGTGTCTTACGCTTCATCCGGCACGGCCACGCCTGGCCACCTGGCTGCAGCTGCGCTCGCCCTGGGCACCAAGACGGACATGGTGCATATCCCCTACAAGGGCGCAGGCCAGGCGATCACCGACCTGATCGGTGGGCAAGTGCAGTTCTTCTTCTCGAGCGCGTCGGCCATCATGAGCCACATCAAGGGTGGAAAGGTAAAGGCGCTGGCCGTTTCGTCCACCCGCCGCCTGCCCTCGCTGCCTAACGTTCCGACGGTGGCCGAAGCCGCACTGCCGGGTTTTGAGTTCAGCCTGTGGGGCGGTTACTTCGCGCCCCGGGAAACGCCAGACGCCATCGTCAACCGGTTGCATTCCGAGATCACGAAGGTGCTGGCCGAGCCCGACCTGCGTGCCCGCTTCGAAGCAGAGGGCAGCGCCGTCGAGCCTATGTCCCCCGCGCGCTTTGAAGCTTTCGTCCGTGCCGAGACCGAGAAATATGCTCACCTGGTACGCACGACGGGCGCTCATACGGAATAAGCCGGTACAAAGACCACCAAAGTACAACTCATGAAGATAGTCATACTGCCGGGCGATGGCATCGGCCCGGAAACCATGGCAGTTGCCGTGGACGTGCTGCAGGCCGTTTCTCAGCGCTTCGGCCTCGGCCTGCAGTTCGAACATGACGTGATGGGTCATGACAGCCTGCGCCTGCATGGCGCCACCGTCACGCCGGCCTTGCTCGAGAAGGTCAAGGCCGCCGATGGCCTGATGCTGGGCCCAGCCGCCACCTACGACTTCAAGGACGAGTCCAAGGGAGAGATCAACCCCTCCAAGTTCTTTCGGAAAGAACTGGACCTGTACGCGAACATCCGCCCCTCGCGCACGTACCCAGGTGTGGCCAACAAGGTCGGCGCATTCGACCTGGTGGTGGTGCGCGAGAATACCGAAGGCTTCTACGCCGACCGCAACGTCGCGTCGGGAGGCAGCGAAATGCTCATCACCCCCGACGTGGTGGTCTCCTTGCGCAGGATCACCCGTGAGTGTTGCGAGCGCATTGCGCGCTCCGCCTTCGAATTGGCCATGACCCGTCGCAAGCACGTGACCATCGTGCACAAAGCCAATGTGCTCAAGCTCGGCGACGGCATGTTCATCGACATCTGCCAGGCCGTCGCGCGCGACTACCCCGAGGTTCAGGTCGACGACTTCATCGTTGATGCCATGATGGCCCACGTCGTACGGGCGCCGAATCGATTTGATGTGATCGTCACCACGAACATGTTCGGCGACATTCTGTCCGACCTGACTGCAGAGCTCTCCGGGAGCCTGGGCCTCGGCGGCTCTCTCAATGCAGGTCGTGACCATGCCATGGGGCAGGCTGCGCATGGGTCGGCACCAGACATCGCAGGGCAGGATATTGCCAATCCGTTTTCCCAGGTGCTTTCCGCCGCGCAATTGCTCGCCTGGCAAGGCCAACGCAAGAACCTGCCGGCCTTCGGTGCCGCGGCACGAGCTATCGAAGAAGCCTGTGCGCATGCCGTGCTGGCCGGGGAGGCCACGCGAGATGTGGGCGGGACATTGGGTACCGCCGCCACTGGCAAGGCTCTGGTCCGGAAACTTTCAGGATCATGAGCGCGACGCAATTGTCCTTGCCTGCAGGCGCTTGCGACTGCCACACCCATGTGGTGGGCGAGCGCGCCCTGTACCCCATGGTCGAGGACAGGCAGTACACCCCGGCACCGGCGCCGCACGATGCCTTGGTCGAGCATCTTCAGCGCACGTGCTTGCAGCGTGCTGTCATTGTCCAGCCCAGCTTCTATGGCAGTGACAACCGGTGCATGCTCCAAAGCCTCAAACGCCTGAGCGGTGCCGGCCGCGGAATCGCCGTGGTGGACGAGGGCGTCGACGACGCTGCGCTGAGGCAGCTGCACGACGCCGGCGTGCGAGGCCTGCGGGTGAACCTCGAAAGCGCGGGAGTGCGCGATGGACGCCTTCTCGAGCGGGCCTTGCACCACTGGGCCGCGCGCATCGCGGCATGGGGCTGGCACCTCCAGGTCTACGCATCTCACCAGACCATTGCCCAGCTGACGCCTATGCTCACTCGCCTCGCCGTGCCGGTGGTGTTGGATCACTTCGCCATGGTTCCGGCGGACACGGCCGCCGATGACGCCACGCTCGAACCCATTCTCGACGCGCTGGCTTCAGGCAATGTATACATCAAGCTTTCCGCACCCTACCGCATAGCGGTTGGCGACGTGGTGGCAGGCGCTGTGTCGCTGGCTCGGACTTTTCTCACTGCAAATCCGCACCGTATCCTGTGGGGCAGCGACTGGCCGCATACCAACCGCGACCACGGCAAAAGCGCCCACGAGGTCAGCCGCTACCGGGACATCCCAAGCGCCACGCTCCGAGACTCCATCGAGAGCTGGCTACCCACCGCGGAGTTGCGCCAACAAGTTCTCGTCACGAACCCTGCGCGCTTATACCAATTTACTTGAGCGGCATGTGCCGCGCAGGTGGCGGCGGGCTGGCTTGGCGCGCGCTACCAGGGCGGCTTCGACGTCGACAACGTCGTCGAGCCGGTGCTGCATGAACTCGTCCGCCTGACCGGCGAGGGCGCCTCGTTCTACGTGCGCGAAGGTGAAACCCGCTCCTGCCTCGCCCGCGTGGACGGCCCGCGGTCCGTGCACCACAACATCCGCAACGGTGAACGGCCGCCGCTGCACCTGCGGGCACCTGTCCGCGTCACCCTCGCATTCAACGGCGCGCCGGGCGAACCCTATGAAGCCATCCGCGAACGCGGCGGAATCGCACGCAAGTGAGCAGAGTCCAGTTCACGCAAGGACGTCATCCCGAGCAGGCCCATGTCGCGCTGGACTTCGTCGGCGAGGATGCGCAACGCGTGTCGTACGCCGCTCTCGCCGGCAACGGCCGCCGCATACTGGAACGGCCGGCCGACGAACACGAACTTCGCGCCGAGCGCGAGCGCCTTGAGCACGTCGGTCCCGCGCCGGATGCCGCTGTCCATCATCACGGGGAAGCCGGGGCTCACCGCGTCCACCACTTCTGGCAGCACGCGCAGCGGGGACAGGCATGATGGGGCGTCGCCGCGCTAGTCTGTTTCGGGTCGGCCGCTGACACCCCTACCGGGGGGCGGCGCAATCCTCAAGCAGGGGACGAGCGCATCATGAATGGGCGTGCGTCGAGCGGCAGCGTGACCTCGAAGGTGGTGCCGTCCACGTCCGAGCTTGCCACGCGTATCTGGCCGCCATGGCTCAGGATCGCGGCGCGCGCATACGTCAGGCCCACGCCCCACCCGAGTTGATGACCGCTGCGGGCCGACGCCGAGCGCGCGAAAGAGATAAAGATGGACTCCCACTCATCCCTGGGGATGGGTTGGCCCTGGTTCGTCACGGTCATTACGGCTTGCTGGTCACTCGGCCTGATGTGAAGCTGGATCGGCGTTGCGGGGGTTCCGTACTTCACCGCATTCAGCAGCAGGTTTTTGATGACCCGGAAGAGGGCATCCGGGTCCCACCACCCGGTGGCGTCACCCTGCAGATCCACCCGCCCGCGCAGGGCGGCTTCGTTTTCTTCGACGACGTCGCGCACCACTGCTTCGAGCGCGACCAGTGCCGGCTGGAAGCTCAATTGCTGCCCGCTATCGAGCGCCAGGTTGTCGAGCAGCGAACGCAGAAGGCGGTCCAGCCGGCGGTGGCTCCTCTGCAGACGGTCGACCGCGGCCGCGGCGTCGGGACCAGAGTTGAGCCGTTGCAGGACGACCGCCGACATGGATGCCGCCTGCAATGGGCTGCGCAGGTCGTGGGTCAGGGCAGCCGTGACCAGGTGCCTCAGTTCATTGCGCTCCTCTTCGGCCGACTCGCGGGACAGTTCGGCACGGCGCACCGCGGCCGCCAGGCCCCACAGGCTTGCACCCAGGAGAGTCAGAGAACTCCAGGCCACGAGCAGCACCGCCGTTTCGGCGTCGAAAACACGGGAGCGGAAGCTCGCCAGGGCCGCGGCGGCGATCATCAGGGCCGCTGCGGCTCCGACGCCCAACAGGCGCAGCCCGGCGCGGCCTGCGGCGCTTCGCGGGCTCAGCGCGGCCGAAGCCCCACGATCCGGGAAGGAGAGCAACTGCCCGAGCGACAGCGCCATGAAAGAGAGTACCGTCGGGATCGCCACGCCCGTACCAGGCAGGTACCGGTAAAGATCCGCGCGGGGGAAGACGTGAGCCAGCCCGAACAGGACGGCCAGCATCAGCATGCCGAAAGCAATGACCTGCCCCGGCAGCACGCGTGCGCGAACCAGCAGCGCACTCCCTGCCCCCGTCAACGCCAGGCCCATTCCAGTAAGCGGCGAGGACCACCAGGCCAACGGGATCCAACCACGCTCCGGGATCAGTGCTGCATGCGCTGCAACGATCCCCAGTCCGAGCAGGATCTGGATCGAAGCCAGTAACGACGCTCGCGAGGGCATCGATCGCACCGCCCCAACCGCCGCCGCCGCGACCAGAAGGGCGACTGCGGTCATCGGGCTGAGGGCTGGACGATTCGGCAGTAAACGCGAGAGCAGTGGTACGTCGAGCAAATGCCCCGCAAGCGCCAACACCGCGATTGCAGCCGTAACCAGCGCCCACCGCACGTGCGGGAGAGGGAGGACGGTCCTGGCTGAAGGTGGAACGAGTGATTCGTTTTGCGGGCTCTTGCTGCCGGCAACCCCGTCGCTCATCCTGAAGGTCATGGGTAAGTCTACGCGAAGGAGATTGTTGCCACCGCGACATGCGAGTGCGAGGCAGGCGACTGGCGAGCGCCGCTTCAGGTCGGAGGCGGAAGTAGTGCCTGGCGGATTCTCACTCCGCCGGGCACAAGCACGCGGACGGCAGCCGAGCGGCTGGTTCCAGGAGCCCGCTCTCGGCCAGGAGCAGTCGGCCGGGGCTCGCGCGCGGCCGACATTCGGGCCGATTTCCGTCAATTCGTTGCAGATGCCTCGGAGTGACCCTTACCCCGTTCACCGCAGCGCGGCGCTTGCGGCCGCTGCTGAAAGTGCCTGCGCCATCCGTTCGCGTGCCGCGGCGAAGTCCGGCGTCTCGCCCGGAAGCCGCCTGCGCAGCTGCTCCTGCGTGACGACGCCGTGTCGTGCGATGAACTCGGCCATCAAGTGGCGCGCGGTTTCTCGTTCACCCATGTGCCAGAGCGCCGCCACATGGACCGGAGGCCAGCGCAGGCCTGGGTTGACGAGGGCCGCGTCACGCGCCCATTTGTGCGCCAGTGATAGCCGCCCCGCGCAGAAGTGCGCCATGGCCAACCGGTACTGCCAGTCGGCACGCAGCGTGTCGCGGGGGCTCAATCGCAGTGCCAGCTCCAGTGCCTGCGCACTTTCATCGTAGTGGCCGTTGACCATGAGCGCGAAGCCGTGCGCGCCGAGCGCCCACGGAGTGCGGTGGCGGTCCACCCACGCGCGGGTCACCTGCAGCATTGCGCCGACGTCGCCTTTCAAGAATGCGTCGACCGTCTTCGCGTTGTAGGTGTGCTGGCCTTCGCGGTCGAGTTGCTCCAGCCGCGCGGTCACCTCGGCCAGGCGATTGGTGGCCGCTGCCCGGTCCGGCAGCCAGCCGTTGAGCAGCCCGTGGATGGTCATGGCCGAAATGCCGCCCCACGCACGGATGGACCCCGGATCAAGCGAGAACGTGCGCGAGGGGCTGGATC
>DAIMZU010000109.1:0-7473 GCA_036733845.1 Ramlibacter sp. | reverse complement strand
CTGCAGTTGCAGAGAGCTGCCGTCGAGCTGTCCACCATCGTCGAAAGCGCCCTCGAGACGACGCGGCCCGTGATCGAATCGGGCGGACACGCGCTCGCGCTCGACCTCCCGGACGAGCGGGTCGAGCTCGAGGGCGATCCGGTGCGGCTGGGCCAGGTGCTCGCCAACCTGCTCACCAATGCGGCCAAGTACACCCCGCATGGCGGGCGGATCGAGCTCGCGGCACAGCTGCGGGACGACGGCCAGTGCGAACTCACCGTGACGGACAACGGCATCGGCATCGAACCGGATGCGGTCGAGCGCATGTTCGAGCTGTTCGTGCAGGCGAGCGAACCCGGTCTTTCCCCGGGCGGCGGCCTGGGCATCGGGCTGGCGCTGGCGCGCACCATCGTCGAGATGCACGGCGGCACCATCCACGCCGATTCACAAGGGCTGGGATCCGGATGCCGGGTGACGGTCCGCCTGCCGGTCATGCGCGTGCTCCCGGGCGTGGCCCCGGCCGCCGACGCAGTCGCGACCGGCAACGTCTGCGAGGCGCTGACGCAAGGGCAGGGGCTGGTCCTGCTCGTGGACGACAACGAAGACGCGACCTGGGGCTTGTCTCAGCTGCTGGAACTGCACGGCATCCGCACCCTCTCGGCCAATGACGGGCTGAAGGCGCTCGAACTCGCGCAGCGGCATCGCCCCGAGGTCATGCTTGTCGACCTCGGCATGCCCGGGCTGGACGGGCTCGCGGTCGCCCGTCGCATCCGGGCCGAATCCTGGGGCGGCAGCGTCGTCCTGATCGCCGCCACCGGCTGGGGGCAGAAGAGCGACATGATGCAGACGCGCGACGCGGGCTTCGATGCCCACCTGACCAAGCCGCTCGATGTCCGCCGCCTGGAGGCGCTGATCGACAGCCTGGTCAAGGAGAAGCGGGCCTCTCGCGCCGATCGCTGATGGCGGGTGGGTCCTACAGCGCTCCAGTTGGAGCGGCAGCACAATCCCGCCATGCTGAATCGCCGGCTCCTGCTCGCCACCTGCGCCGCTGTCTTCGTGGGCGCCTGCGCCAGCACGCCGCCGGCGGCCACGGTCCAGGTCTTCACGCCCGCGGTCTCGCTGGCGCCCGGATCGACCTACCGGCATGGGCGGCTTCCCTCGCAGGCGGGGCTTGCCGCCCAGCCCGAGATGGAAGCCGCCGCCGACGCCTTGCTGGCCCCTGCGGGGCTGCGCCGCGACGACGCCGCTGGACGCCTGTCGGTGCAGTTGGCGCTGACCGAGGAGCCCGGTTCCGCGCCGGCCGGCCTCTGGGGCGGACCTTCCCTGGGCGTGGCCATTGGTGGCGGCAGCCGTGGCAGCGGCGTCGGGGTCGGGCTGGGCATTCCGATCGGCGGCTCCGGTGCGGTGCCGCCCGCGCGCCGCGTGCAGGTGCTGCTGCGCGACCTGTCGAGCGGGCAGGTGGTGTATCAGTCGCAGGCCAGCGGCGGGCCCGGCACGTCGGCTGCAGCCCTGGTGCGTGCGGCGCTGGCAGATTTTCCGCAGGCCGCGCCGGGCACCCGGCAGGTGCCGCTCGGGGGATGACCCGGGCCCCTCAGGGGTGCCAGCGAGACACCGCCGCGGGCGTGGCAGTCGATCGGTTCCCGGCGAGCGCATAGGACAGCTGGTTGGCCGCCGCGATGACGCTGCGGGCGTGGCGTTCCAGCGTCGCGGGGTCCAGCCGTGCGCTCGGGCCCGAGATGCACATGGACCCCAGCAGCCGCCAGTTCACGCCGAACACCGGCGCGGCAACGCTCGACACCTCCGCTTCCCGCTCACCCGTCGAGACGTGATAGCCGCGCTCGCGGATGCCCTCGTAGGGTTCGCCCGCCGCGCCACTGAAAGCCAGGATGACGCGCCCCGGGGCGCCCAGGCGCAGCGGCAGGCGTTCGCCGATGCGGACGTTATGGCGCACCGAACGCGGCCCCTCCACGCGTGCGACGCAGGACCGGGTCTCTCCTTCGCGCACGTAGAACGACGCGCTCTCGCCGGTCAGGCGAACGAGTTCATGCAGGGCAGGATCGACGACGTTGTTCACGTCGAACCCCGCCTGGTAGCGCGCGCCCAGCCAGCCGGCCGCGGGACCCAGGCGCCACTGGCCGCTATCGGACTGGACCATGTAGTGCGATGACGCCAGCGTTCGCGCCAGGCGCAGCGCAGTGGTCTTGTGCATGCCGCAGCGGCGGCTCAATTCGGCCAGCGTGAGCGTGGACTCGCCGACCTGGAACGCTTCCATCAGCGCGAGCGCGCGCGTGACCGCCACCACGCCGGTTTCGGGGGCATTGTTCTCATCGGGAGTGTTCCGCATGGCACGCCTTGGTTCGTACAGTGCAACCTGATTGTACTGTGCGCAACGTGTGCCTACAGTCTGGACTTCACCCCTGCCCCTCGCTATCTGGAGACAAACATGAAGATGACCCGCCGTTGCGCGCTCGCCCTGTCGGCCGCATCCCTGCTGCTGTCCACAGCCGCCGCCCAGGCCCAGGCCTGGCCTGCCAAGCCCGTGCGCCTGATCGTTCCCTTTCCTCCCGGCGGCGGGACGGACACGATCGCCCGCGAGGTGGCGAACAAGGTCGCCAATTCGGGCTACACCTTTGTCATCGAGAACCGCCCGGGCTCCGGCGGGAATCTCGGCGTGGACGCCGCGGCCAAGGCGCAGGCCGATGGCTACACCTTCGTGATCGGCCAGACCAGCAACCTCGCGATCAATCCTTCGCTGTTCGCCAAGCTGCCCTACGACCCGGCCAAGGACCTCACGCCGGTGAGCCTGGTCGCCAGCGCCCCGCTGGTGATCGTCACGGGCGCGAATTCTCCGTACAAGTCGCTGGACGACGTGATCAAGGCCGCCCGCGCACAGCCCGGTTCGATCAACTACGCCACCTCCGGGAATGGCACCGTGGCCCACCTGGCCGCCGAGTCCTTCCAGAAGGCCGCGAACATCAAGATGACGCACATCCCCTACAAGGGTGCTGCGCAGGGCGTCACCGACGTGATGAGCGGTCAGGTGCAGCTGTACGTGTCGTCCATTCCCACGCTCATCAGCCACGTCAAGAGCGGAAAGATGCGGGCGATCGCCGTCACCTCGGCGCGACGTGCCGACGACCTGCCGCAGGTGCCCACGATCGCCGAGTCGGGCTTTCCGGGCTTCGACGCGGTGACCTGGTTCGGCTTCCTCGGTCCGGCCAACCTGCCGCGTGAGGTCGTCGCGAAGTTCAACGCCGACATCAACAAGGCCCTCGCCGATCCCGAGCTGAAGAAGAAACTTGGCGACCAGGGCGCCGACGTGGAGGGCAGCACGCCCGAGCAGTTCGGCAAGCTGATCCGTGACGACATCACGCGCTGGGGCCGGATCGTTCGCGAGTCGGGCGCCAAGGTCGACTGATACCCCTGGACCTGATCACTTCAATGACCCAAGACATTATTCGCGACTTCGAGCGCGTCTCTCCCGACCTGGTGCGCCAGGCCTCCGAGTTCCAGGCCGCCATCCTGGCCGACGTCGCCGGCCGGCGCGGCGCCCTGCACGGTCGCGTGGCCGCGCTGCGTCCGCGCATGAAGGTCGCCGGCCCCGCGCTGACGGTCGATGTGCGCCCCGGCGACAACCTGATGATCCACGCCGCCATGGCGCTGGCGCGGCCGGGCGACGTGCTGGTGATCGACGGCAAGGGCGACCAGACGGCCGCCCTGATGGGCACCATCATGATGACCGCCTGCAAGAAGCTCGGCATCGCGGGCGTGGTGGTCGACGCAGCCGTGCGCGACAGCCTGGAGATCGACGAGATGGACTTCCCGGTCTTCGCCGTCGGCACCAATCCGAACGGCCCGACCAAGAACGTGCCCGGGCGAATCGGCCACCCGATCAGCTGCGGCGGCGTCACGGTGCATTCCGGCGACCTGGTGGTGGCGGATGCAGATGGCGTGACCGTGCTCGAGCGGGCCAGTGTCGAACGACTGCTGCCCCTGGCCCGCAAGAAGGTCGCCGACGAAGCCGCCCGCATCGCCCAGATCCTCGAAGGCAACACCACCGCCTCGTGGCTGGCCGGCGCGCTGCGCGCGGCGGGCGTGCTCAAGGAAGGGGAGACCCTGTGAGCGGAAGACCGGCCATCCTCGTGACCGGAGCGGACCTGGCGCCCCAGGCGCTGGCCCTGCTGGACGACTTCGAGGTGGTCTATGCGGGCAAGGCGCCGCAGGAAGCCGACCTGGTCGCGCTGTGCGCGCGGCATGACCCCGTCGGCATCATCGTGCGCTACGGCAAGGTCGGCGCATCCGTCATGGACGCGGCACGTTCGCTTCGCGTGATTTCCAAGCACGGCAGCGGCACCGACACGATCGACCGCGAGGCGGCCCAGGCCCGGGGCATCGAAGTGCGCGCTGCCGCCGGGGCGAATGCCGCCGCGGTGGCGGAGCAGGCGATGGCGCTGCTGCTCGCCTGTGCGAAATCGGTCGTCCAGCTTGACCGGCGGATGCACGCGGGGCATTGGGACAAGGCCACCCACAAGAGCATCGAACTGCACGGCCGCACGATCGGCCTGGTGGGGCTGGGCGCGATCGGTCGCCGCTTCGCGCGCATGTGCGACGCCATGGGCATGAGGGTGATCGGGCACGATCCCTATGCGCAGGATCTCCCGGCCTACATCCAACCGGTGCCGCTCGAGCAGATCTGGCGGGACAGCGACGCGATCTCGCTGCACTGTCCCTTGACCGCCGACAATCGCGGCCTGGTCGGCGCTCGTGTCCTGCAGTCGTGCAGGCGCGGCGTGCTGCTGGTCAACACTGCCCGCGGCGCACTCGTGGACGAGCCTGCGCTGCTGGACGCGGTCCGCAGCGGCCAGGTGGCAGCGGCCGGCCTGGACAGTTTCGCGGTCGAGCCCATGCCCGTGCCGCATCCCTTCCAGGGAGAGACGAACATCGTCCTCAGCCCCCACATCGGCGGTGTGACCGCCGATGCCTACGTCAACATGGGCGTCGGTGCAGCGAAGAACCTGCTGGCCGTGCTCGAATCGCTGCCCGCCCGGGCTGAATGATCCACCGCAAGGAAGTCTCCATGTACCGAAACATCACGCGCCGCGCCGCGGTGCTCGCCCTGGTCGCCTGCGCTCCCCTGGCCGGGCTGGCCGACACCTATCCCCAGCGCCCCGTGCGCATCATCGTCCCCTATGCGGCCGGCGGTGCGGTGGACGTGGTCACCCGCAAGATGGCCCAGAAGCTCACCGAGCAGACCGGCCAGACCTTCTTCGTCGAGAACCGCGCAGGGGCCACGGGGACCATCGGCGTGCAGCAGGCGGCGAAGGCAGAGCCGGACGGCTACACCCTCGTTGCCAATGACACCACCTTCTCGCTGCTGCCGCATATCTTCCGGAAGCTGCCCTTCGACCATGCACAGGACCTGGTGCCGGTGGGCGCCTACGTGTTCGCGCCGATGGGGCTGGCGGTGAATGCCCAGTCGCGATTCCGGACACTCGGTGACCTGCTCGCCGAGGCGCGCGCCAACCCGAACCGCGTCACCTACGGTTCGGGCGGCCCGGGTACCACGCCGCACTTCGCGAGCGAGGCCCTGGGCATCGCGGCGGGCGCCAACCTGATGCACGTGCCCTTCAAGGGCGCTGGCGAGGCCACCCAGGCGGTGCTGTCCAACACCATCGACATGCAGATCGCCTCGACCACCGGCCTGATGGGCAACGTTCGCGGCGGCAAGATGCGCATGCTGGCCGTCAGCGGAGACAAGCGCCTGGCCGCCCTTCCCGACGTGCCCACCTTCCGCGAAGCAGGTGTGCCCTGGAATGGCGTACTGAACTGGACTGGCCTGTGGGCGCCGAGGGGGACCCCGGCGGACGTGCTGGCACGGCTTCAGCGTGAAATCGCGACAGCCATGGCCACCTCCGACATGAAGGCCTTCGCCGAAGGCATGGGCGCCGAGCCGCGCCAGGTCGGCAGCGAGGCTTTCGCCCGCATGCTCAAGGAGAGCACCGAGGCCTGGGGCAAGGTCGTCGCCAACACGGCCTTCGAGCGTCAATAATCCGGCGATGTTCCTCCTGCAGCCGCCAGTGGTCCGTGAATTAGAGGTGTTCACGTCCATGCCGGACGCGTTTCGCCGCACCGGCGTCCGCAGCCATTGGGCGGACGTGAACCAGGGCGGGCGCCTCGCCGATTCGTTCCTGGAGGGTCCGGTTGTCGACGATGCAGGCAACCTCTACCTCACCGACATTCCGTTCGGGCGGGTCTTCCGGGTCGATCCCGCAGGCGACTGGTCGCTGGTGGCCCAGTGGGATGGCGAGCCCAACGGAATGAAGCTCCTGGACGACGGCAACCTGCTGGTGACTGACTACCGCAATGGCCTGGTCGTGGTGGAAACCGCCACTGGCGCTGTCCGGCCGTTCCTGGAGCGGCGCAACAGCGAACGCTTCAAGGGCATGAACGACCTGGTGTTCGACGCCCGCGGTAACCTTTACTTCACCGACCAGGGGCAGACAGGCCTGCACGATCCGACCGGCCGTGTATTTCGCCTCGCACCCGACGGCCGGTTGGACATGCTGCTGTCCAACGTGCCCAGCCCGAACGGCATCGTGCTGTCGCCGGACGAACGCTTCCTGTTCGTTGCGGCGACGCGTGGCAACTGCGTCTGGCGGATGCCGCTGCTGGCCGACGGCAGTGTGTCGAAGGCGGGGCAGTTCTTCACTTCGCATGGACCGAGCGGGCCGGATGGCCTGGCCATGGACGAATCGGGCCGCCTGCTGGTCGCCAACCCCGGCCTGGGCTGCGTCTGGGTGCTGGACCGGTTCGCCGAGCCCGAGTGCGTGCTGCGCGGCCCGCGAGGCGCATCGCTCACCAACATCGCCTTCGGCGGGGCTGATCGGCGCACGCTGTACTGCACCGATTCCACGCACGGCAACGTGCTGGCCGCCCGCCTGGATGTTCCGGGCGTGCGGCTCCACGCCGGCGCCAGCGCGACGGCGGCTTCGCGCTAGAAGACGAACCCGCCCTGGCGCCGGACCGCTTCCGACGCCCGCCCCACGACCCGGTCCGCGAGCTGCTGCGCGAGTCCGGGCTCCGCTGCGGCGGTGCACACGCCCAGCACGTAGTCGGTCGCGAGTTCGAATTCCTTCGGCAGAGATCCGACCAGCGCCACGCCCTCGGTGTAGTTGATCTCCGTCTCCTGCGTGCATCCGATCACGTCGTCGCGCGGCGCCTTTGCCAGGGCGGCCATCGCGGTGGCGCCGTTGGGGAAGGGGCGCAGGCCGGGATGGCTGTCCAGGCCGAGCGCCTTGAGCACGTTCATGAAGTGGATGCCCGCCGTGGCCTTCTGCGGGTCGGGGTAGTAGACCTCGCTGGCCGCGCGCAGCGCGTCCGCCAGCTGATCGCGCGTGGCGATCGGCGGATGCGGCGTGCCGGCCTTCACCGCCACGCCAGTCATCACCCGGCCCAGCGAGCGCTGCGAGCCGGCGACCACATGACCGGATGCCG
>DAIMZU010000108.1:0-7486 GCA_036733845.1 Ramlibacter sp. | reverse complement strand
TCATCGGGGGGATGAGGCTCAGCACCTTGAACTGGGCGGGGGTGGACATGCGGTCGCAAGGCGGAGGGCTGATTATCAGGGGTTGCCAGAAAGGCGGCCGGCCGGCGCCCCACCGCGCGAGCAGAATCGTTCTCCATGCTTATTGCGCTTTCCGGCCTGCCCGGCACCGGCAAGACCACGGTTGCCCGCATCTTGGCCCGCCATCTGTCCGCCGTCCACGTGCGGGTCGACACGATCGAACAGGCCTTGCTGCGCGCAGGCTTCCCGGCTCCGCCGGGTCCTGAAGGCTACGTCGTCGCCTACGGCGTCGCCGCGGACAACCTTCGACTGGGACATCGGGTGATTGCCGACTGCGTCAACGGGGTGCAGGCGTCCTGGGATGCGTGGGCAAAGGTTGCCACGGAGTGCCGGGCGGGTCTGGTGCCCGTGCAACTCGTCTGCAAGGATGGGGAGGAACACCGCCGCCGCGTGTTGGGCAGGCAAGCCGACATCGAGGGGCACCTGCTGCCGACCTGGGAACAGGTCTGCGCGATGCGGTGCGATCCGCCTTCGCCCGGAACGCTCACGATCGACACGAGTGCCTGCACGGCAGAGAGCGTGGCCGAACAGATCGTTCGCTGCGTGATCAGCACAGAGGCCGGGTCGACTCAGAGTGCCCTCGAGAGTGCCCGGCCACGCCAGTCGATCGGTCATGTCTCGCTGGTAGTGCGGGACTACGACGAAGCCTTGGCCTTTTTCGTCGGCACGCTGGGTTTTGATCTGATCGAAGACACCTACATCCCGGCGCAGGACAAGCGCTGGGTGCTTGTCGCGCCACCCGGTTCGCGCGAGACACGCCTCTTGCTTGCAAGGGCAAGCGACGATGAGCAGCGCAGCCGGGTCGGCGCGCAGACCGGCGGCCGCGTATTCCTGTTCCTCCACACCGACGACTTCTGGCGCGACTATGAGCGGCTGCGTGGCAAGGGGGTCAAGTTCCGTCGCCTGCCGAAGGATGAGGCGTACGGGACGGTCGCCGTGTTCGAGGACCTGTACGGGAATCTCTGGGACCTGCTCCAGCTTCGGGGGTGACCCCTCGTCACGCGATCGAACACCTGCGCGCCGCTGCCAGGTGAAGTGGGCCGTTCAGCCGCCCAGCAGCCCATTCAATGCCCGGTCGTCCAGCGGCTTCACGAAATAGTCGTGGAATCCCGCTGCGAAAGCGCGCTCCCGATCGACTTCCTGTCCGTAGCCGCTCACCGCCACGAGGCGCGAGGCCTTGAGCTTGGGTGATTGCCGGAACATCTCGGCGAGCCGGATTCCGTCGATGTAGGGAAGACCGATATCGATGAGGCAGAGGTCGGGGCGAACTGTTTCTGCGCGCTGCAGGGCCTCGCGCGGATCGTGCAGTACATGGACGTCATGGTCCATGGCCTCGATCAGCATGGCCAGCGTCTGCGCCGCGTCGATATTGTCATCAACGACCAGGACGATGAGCCGCTTGCCGTGGCTCTTGTGCAGCTGACTTGGAAATGCGTCGGCCTCCTGCGGCGGTGCTGTGAGTGGCAGGCGGATCTCGAACAGGCTGCCCCGGCCCGTCCCCTGGCTCTGGGCAGTGACCTGCCCGCCATGCATCTCGACGAGGCTTTTCACCAGGGCCAGGCCGATGCCGAGCCCGCCTTGCGACCGATCGAGCGTGCGTTCGGCTTGCGAGAACAGCTCGAACGCGCTTGTGATCATCTCGGGCGCCATGCCCACGCCGTCATCGTCCACCGCGATGGTGGCGAAGCCGCCATCGACCTCCAGGGCAATTCCCATCCGTCCTCGTTCCGGGGTGAACTTCGCGGCGTTGTTCAGCAAATTTCCCAGCACCTGCACGAGGCGATTGTGGTCGCCCGTGACGAAGGCCGGGGATGGCGCCATCTGCACGGACAGCCGATGCTGGCGCTGTTCGATCAGGGGCTTGGCTTGGTCCAGCGCATCGGATACCACCCGCTTGAGGTCGACCAATTTCTGTTCGAGCCGGACCAATCCGCGCGTTACGCGCGACACGTCGAGGAGGTCGTCCACAAGGCGGGTCATGTGCTTCACCTGGCGGGAGATGATGTCGCTTGCCCGGAAGACTTTCGCCTCATCGCCGTTCGCCAGCTTGAGGATCGACGCCGCCGCACCGATTGGCGCCAGCGGGTTCCTCAGCTCGTGCGCCAGCATGGCCAGGAACTCGTCCTTGCGCTTGTCCGCGAGCTGGAGCGCGTCTTCGGCAGCCTTGCGGGCCGTGACATCGACGACCACCGCAAGAACGGTGACGCGCCTGTCCGCTTCGCCATCTCCGGGCAGCACGATGCGGCTGACCGTGTTGTTCACCCAGACCGTGGTTCCGTCCGGGCGGACATAGCGTTTCTCGATCTGGTAAGCCTCCCCCGTCTCGACCACTTTAGTGAAGAGTTCCAGGTTGGCCGCCAGATCCGCCTCGTGCGTGACGTCCTGCATCCGCAGTTGGAGCAGCTCTTCTGCCGGGCGCCCGACGATAGTGCAGTAACGTTGATTGACGCGAAGGATACGTCCGCCCAGATCGACTTCGCACATGCCGGCCGCAGTTTGCTCGAAGGCGGCTGTGAGATGCGCATTGCTTTCCGAAAGCGCCTGCCGGTCCCGGCGGCGCTCCGTGACGTCGATGTCGACGCCCCTCATCACCGCTGGCCGGCCATCCGAACCCGCTTCAACCTCGGCGATCGACGCGATCCAACGCTCCGTCCCGTCGAATCCGACAACACGGAACTCGACGTCGAACTCGCCGGCCTTGGACGTGATCTCTGCGAGGAGCGTCGAGACCGACTCACGATCGGCTTCCGGGATGCACTGGAGCACCAGGTCCATGCTCGGTTCACGGCTGAAAGGCGCAAGACCGAGCAACGGGAAAATGCCCTCGGACCACTCCAACCGGTTGCTGCGCATGTCCCATTCGAACGTTCCGAGTCTTGCTGCGGTCTGCGCGCGTTGCAATCGCTCGTTCGCCCCCCGCAGGGCGAACTCCGCTTCCTTTCGCTCGGTGATGTCGACGACGGAGCCGACGTAGCCTTGGTACTCCCCGTCTCCATCAAAACTGGGCTCGGCGAAATCCATCACCCACCGGTAGGCGCCGTCATGTCGTCGCAGCCGATACTCCTCCTGGAAATGCGCCTTGGCCGCGCTGGCCACCAGGAACCTGGCCTTGACAGCCATGCGATCGGCTTCGTGCACGGAACGCACCCAACCGATGCCCTCCCCCTCCCCCGGCGCCTGGCCGGTGAAGGCGTACCACTTCCTGTTCAGCGCGAGGCAGTGACCGGCGGCATCAGTGATCCACATCATCACCGGCGCGTGGTCCGCGAACGCCCGGAAACTGGTAGCGGCAGTGTCGTCGTGGGGATGCGTCTTCAAATCAGGAAAGATCGGAGCGAGTCGCGCCCCATGCTAGCAGGACCGGGCTGACTTCGTTGTATCCAGGAGGGCGGGCATGCCAGACGCACAGGTGGAAGAAACGCGCTGTCGCCAAGCTCAACAACTGTGCTCGTGTACAAGCACTCCAAGCGCCGATAAACTGTTCTGGCCGGGAACTCTCAAAGGGTGGATCCTATGAAGGTCAGCAATCTTTTCCTGCGCCTCGCAGTGGTCTGGTTCGTCGCCGGTGTGGTTCTTGGAGCGATCATGGGCATGAGCGGCAATCGCACGATGGTGCCCGTCCATGTCCATGTGAACCTCCTGGGCTGGGTATCGATGGGCCTGTTTGCAGGTTTCTATCGGATGTGGCCGGAGGCAGCCACTTCCCGCCTCGCCAGCGCGCACTTCTGGCTGTATGTCCCTGCGCACTTCGTCATGATGGGTGCGTTGGCGGCTTTCTACAGCGGGGTAGCGGCGGCAGAGCCCGTATTGGGGATCTCGTCGCTCGTCGTGATCGCCGGCGTGCTGTGCTTCGCGGTTCTCGCGTGGAAACACACGGGCGCCGCAGAGGTGGAAATTCCACCCGTGGGACAGAAGAGCGCCACTGGCTGACAGGTCCCGGACTCTCCAGACCCGGGCCGCCCTGGGCTTCAGAACCGCAGCTTGACTGCAATCGTCGGCCCTCGCAAGCGAACGCGCAGGGCTGTATCGACGGCACCGCGCATTCGCTGGATATCGACGGCTTCGGAGCTCAGGTCGAGCGACATGCCGAGGGTCGGGCTGGGGAACCACTCCACCCCGACGGCTGCCCGGGAGATCGAATCACGCAACGTTCCGCTGTTGCGGCGAGCGCCTGAGACATCCGCCGTGAGGCGGACGGCGGGCGTGAGGGCATGTCGCACTGACAGCTCCAGCAAGGGCGCCCAGGCGTGATCTGAAAAGCCCTCCTCGACACGGCCGCTTGCCGATCCGAAAGGCGTGTCCAGGACCGCGGCCGCGCGCGCCTCGAGCCGGGCACGATAGTACGCGGCACCCAGGCCGGGTCCCACCACCGTCGAGCCGGAGCCGAGCCACCAGCGCCACGACAAGTTCACCACGTCCAGGCGTATGTCCACTTCGGCCTGTCCGCTGGTGCGCGCAGCCCCCGAGCCAATACTGGCGTTGCCCTCCAGCGAACGTCCCACTGCACGGTCGTAGCGAAAATAGTCGAAGGACAGCCCCTGTCGCTCCAGCAGCAGCAGTTCGGCCCGAAGCTGCGGCACCCACGCCGGGTCCGGGCGGACATCTCCGGTGTTGAGGGATCGCCCATCGCCAGCAATGCCGGCCCGGATGACCGGCTCCACACGGAACGCGCCGACTGAGACGCTGACCCGGTCGAGCGCAGGCGACGGCTGCGACCAAGCTGCGGACGCAGCGCCGGCAAGCAAGAATCCCATCAGGCAGGTACGCACCATGTTCAACAGATCGGACATCGGACACACGGAGGATGAAGCATCCACCACCGATGCTGGGGTACGGGGTCATCCGCTCCTGTAGGAAGATCACCAAGGTGAGCCGTTGGAAGTGTTCATTGCAGCCGCCGATCGCCTGGACTGCGATTCGCTGGCTCGGGGCCAGCTGGGCGAACGTTCAAGCGTTCGTGACTGCGCGCGAAGTCTCCTTCTTCCACGAAGCCTTTGCTCTTACGCCAGAAGTTCGGCTAGCACCGCATGATCCCCGCGGATCACCTCCAGGAGCGCGACATGCCAAAGGGAAACAAGCCCTCGCCTGACAAGCGAAAGCACCAGACAGGCGCCCAAGACCCAGGCCCCGGACAGAAAGGCGTCGTCCGCCCCGAGGCCGGATCGCGCGCATGGAGCACCCTTGACAAGCTCCAGGGCGCAGGCAAGAACATCAGCTCGCGACGAAAAGTCCCCTTCGGCCCGGTCGGCGGCCTGGGGCGCAAGACCAATCTGTCGCGCTCCTCCTGAGCGGCGCACCATCGGCCAGGCGCGCCCCTGGTTCGGGTACTTCCCAGGGTATTCGGGACTGGACTGGTGGTTCCAGGCCGAGGTATGACCCCGGCCAGCGTCGATGGCACGGCTTCGACACATGGCATCCTTTGCGCATGGACTTCGATTTTCTCCGCCACGTCGCCGCCCCGTTCCGCATGCAACCGGGGCTGTCGCGCCTGGAAGCGGACGCCCATCAGCTCACCCGGCTCGTCCCGGGCTCACCGCTGTGGAACGAAAAACGCGCGGTGCTGCAGGCGGGTGTTTCGCGCCAGTGCGCGCCGGGCTTCGATGCCGCACCCGCCCTGGCAGCGATCGCCGCCCGCGCGCACCTCGAGGGGGTGGCACAGTCACTGGACGACAACACGCCCCTCGAGCTGGCCTTCGAGGAAGACTTCGCCGTCCTCGACGGTGACACCACTCAGCTTTCCTGGCTGTGCGTGTGCGTTCCTTCGCATTGGGCGCCCGAGGACAAGGTGGGGCTGCCCTTCGCGGCGGTGCACGCGCCGGTGGCCGACGGCGCGCTGCTGGTGGCGGCGTCGGCCCAGCTGGCCCGCCTGGTGACCGGGGGGCAGCGATGGGAGCGCTACGTCTGGACGATCAGCCCGTCCGGCCGACACGACCAGCACCCGCGCCGCCATCCCCGCGAGCCCTGGCCGCCGGCTGCTGACCCGCAGGCCTTCGCGCAGGGTTGCTGGCTGCGCGCCGAGCGCCAGACCTTTTTTCCGGTGGGCCAGGGAACGCGCCAGGCGGTCTTCACCATCCGGGTCATGCTGCAGCCGCTCACCGAAGCTGTTGACTCCCCGGACAAAGCCCGGCGTCTGCACGACAGCCTCGCCTCCATGACCGAGGGCGTGCTCGCGTACAAAGGCCTCACGCAGGCCCGCGATCCGCTGCTGCGCTGGCTGGCGCAGCGCGCGTCAGTGCCGCACGAAGCGGGCGGATAGCTCGACCGGGCCAGTGCCGCTCACGACGCGCAATACGGGCCACAATGGGGCATGGCTCCATTGAACGACTCGAACGACCACAACCTCCACGACCAGCGCCTCGCGGACGCCTGGGCCACCCTGAAGGCCCACTCCGATGCCGGGTTGCCCTTGAAGCCCGACGCCAGCCGGCTCGCATTCGCCGACCCGGAGTTCCTGCTGCGCCGTGAAACCCGGGGCATCCGCTTCCAGCTCGAGCTGCTCAAGCCCGACCTGCAGCAGGCCGCCCGTGGCATCGAGAACACCATCGTGGTCTTCGGTAGCGCGCGCATGCGCAGCCAGGAGGAAGCCGACGCCCTGCTGGCGGCCGCCGAGGCCGGCGGTGATCCGCAGACGCTGGCCCGTGCGCGGAACCTGGCCCGCAACGCCCGCTATTACGAACTGGCCCGCGAATTCGGCCACGTCGTGGCGCGCTACAGCGCGGGCAAGTCGCCCAAGGACCAGCTCTTCATCTGCACCGGCGGTGGGCCCGGCATCATGCAGGCCGCCAACCGCGGAGCGCATGAAGCGGGCGGCACGAGCGTGGGCCTGTCGATCGCGCTGCCCATGGAAGAGGCGCCCAACCCCTACGTCACACCGGACCTCTCCTTCAAGTTCCACTACTTCGCGCTGCGCAAAATGCACTTCATGATGCGCGCCAAGGCTCTGGTGGCATTTCCCGGCGGCTTCGGCACGCTCGACGAACTGTTCGAGGTGATCACGCTCGTGCAGACGCGCAAGGCCAAGCAGGTGCCCATCGTGCTCTTCGGCACCGATTACTGGAAGCGAATCATCAACTTCGACGCGCTCGTCGAAGAGGGCGTCATTTCACCGGCCGACCTCGAGCTGTTCCAGTACGCGGACGATCCGAACGTCGCGTGGGAGTACATCCGCTCCTTCTACGGCCTCTGACGCAGCCGGGTCGCCAGGGGCACGCCCGCCCCTACCAGGGCGCCGACTGCCCAGAACACGCCCGCCGCGCCAACGGCCGCGCCGGCGGCACCGAAGAGGACCGGCATTAGCACGCTCGACGCGTTGATCGTCATCAGCCGCAGCCCCAGCGCCTCGCCGTGCCGGTGTTCGGGCGTGATCTGGTGCAAGGTGCTCATGACCATCGGCTGGACCGCCCCGAGC
>DAIMZU010000107.1:0-7509 GCA_036733845.1 Ramlibacter sp. | reverse complement strand
CTGCTGGATCGGCTCGAGGCCGTTGACGGTCTTGATCAGCGTGGACTTGCCCGAGCCGGAGGGGCCGCAGACGACGACCACGTCCCCCTTGGCGATGCTCACGCTGCAGTCGGTCAGGACCTGCACCGGCCCGTACCACTTGGAAACGTTCTTGATCTCGATCATGGAGGCGGCTCCGGGGGTCAGCGGACGATGGCGATGTGTGCCTGCAGGCGCCGCACGGCCCAGGACAGCGACACGCAGACGATGAAATAGACGAAAGCAGCCACGATGTACGCCTCCTCGGGGCGTCCGTAGATCTTGCCGGCGGTGCTGAAGCCCTTGAGCAGGTCGTAGGCGCCGATCGCGTACACGAGGGAGGTGTCCTGGAACAGGATGATGGTCTGCGTCAGCAGGACGGGCAGCATGTTGCGAAGCGCCTGCGGCAGGACGATGAGGCGCATGTTCTGCCCGTAGGTCAGGCCGAGCGCCTGTCCCGCGTGCACCTGCCCGCGGGGGATCGACTGGATCCCCGCTCGCATGATCTCGCTGAAGTACGCCGCCTCGAAGGCGATGAAGGTGATGACCGCCGAAGCTTCCGCACCCACGGGCCGGCCGATGATCAGCGGCACCAGCAGGAAGAACCACAGGATGACCATCACCAGCGGAACGGAACGCATGCCGTTGACGTAAATGGTGGCCGGGACGACCAGCGCCGCCCGTCCGCTCAGGCGCATGAGCGCCAGGATGGTGCCGAAGAACAGCCCGCCCAGCGTGGCGACCGCCGTGAGTTGCACGCTGAAGAGAAACCCGTTCAGCACGAACTTCCGCAGCATGTCGAGGCTGATGAAGGACAGGTCGAAGTCCATCAGTGCGCCCCCGTCGCGCCGGCTGCGATGAAACCGGGCACCTGGACCCGGCGCTCGATGAGCGCGAAGACCCGGTTCACGGCAAAGGCCGACAGCGCATACGCGGCGGTCACCGCAAGGTAGATCTCGATGCCGCGGGAGGTTTCCTCCTGTGCCTGCATGGCGAACATGGTGAGCTCGGCGATCGAGACCGCGAACGCCACCGAGGAGTTCTTGAGCAGGTTCATGGACTCGCTGGTCAGCGGCGGCAACACGATGCGCAGCGCCATGGGCAGCAGGACGAAGCGGTACGACTGCCAGGTGCCCAGCCCGAGGGCCAGCGCGGCGTGGCGCTGGCCGCGCGGCAGCGACTGGATGCCGGCCTTGACCTGCTCGGCGATGCGCGCCGAGGTGAAGAAGCCCAGGGCGAAGACCACCAGCAGGAAGCCCGGCACCTGCTGGAACATGGGAAACGCGCGGGGCACGACGAAGTACCAGAGGAACAGCTGCACCAGGATGGGGATGTTGCGGAACACCTCCACCCAGGCGTTGGCCAGGCGCACCACCCAGGGGCTGGACGGCAGCGTTCGCAAGGTGCCGACGAAGATTCCGATGGAGACCGCGATCACCCACGCGCAGCCTGCCACGGCGAGCGTCCAGCCCCAGGCCTGGAACATCCACTCGAGGTAGGTGCGCCCTCCTCCGTCGTCGTTGAGGAATACCGACCAGTCCCAGGTCATGCCCACGCTCCGTCTTGTTGTTCTTCAGGCGAGCCGCCGTCCGGGGCGGCCCGCGGGGACATCACTTGCGGCCGTATTCTTCCATCGGCTTGTCGTTGGGCTGGGCCCAGGCGGCCTTGGTGCTCTCGCTGGGCGGCAAACCGATGCGAGCATTGCGCGGCGGGATGGGCTGCATGAACCACTTGTCCCAGATCTTCGCCAGTTCGCCGGAGCGGGCGAGGTCGCGGATGGTGTCCTCACCGACCTTGCGGAAGGCGGGGTCGTCCTTGCGGATCATGATGGCGATGGGTTCGACGCTGAGCACCTCGCCGACGATCCGGTAATCGGACGGGTTCTTGCTGTTCGCGATGTTGCCCGCCAGGATGGACGCGTCCATGACGAAGGCGTCGGCGCGGCCGGATTCCAGCAGCAGGAAGCTGTCGGCGTGGTCCTTGCCGAAGATTTCCTTGAAGTCCACGTTGCTGCCACGCTCGTGCTTGCGCAGGTGCTGCACCGAAGTGGTTCCGGTGGTGGTCGCCACGTTGCGGCCATTGAGCTGGGCGATGCCCTGGATGCCGGAGTTGGCCTTGACGGCAATGCGCACTTCCTCGACGAAGGTGGTGGGCAGGAAGGCCACGTCGCGCTGGCGGGTCGCGTTGTTGGTGGTGGAGCCGCACTCGATGTCGACGGTGCCGTTCTGCACCAGCGGAATCCGGTTCTGCGAGGTCACCGACTGGAACTTGACTTCGAGCTTGCGGCCGACGGCTTTCTCGACGTTCTCGATGATGCGCTGGCAGATCTCGACGTGGTAGCCGGCGTACTTGCCGTCGCCCAGCGTATAGGACAGCGCACCGGAGGAGTCGCGCACGCCCATGGTGATGACACCGGAACCCTTGACCTTGGCGAGGGTGTCGTTGGCCTGCGCCAGCGCACTTCCGGCGGACAGTGCAGCCAGGGCGAGTGCGAGCAGCGGTTTCTTCATTGGAGGATCTCCTTGTGGACGTCAAAAGACAACGAAATGACTAGCCGACGCGATGGCAGGGTAAACCCTTGACTGAGTTTTCCCGGTGATCAGCCGCGCGTGACGGAAGCTCCGCATTCAGCCACAACCGCGTGCCAAACGCAAAGAAGCACGAGACGTGCCTGCTGTGTCATTCCTTGGCGCTGCGCAAGGGCTGCGTCAGCAATTCCGGCACCAGCAAGGCCTCGACCTGCTCGCGCGTGAGGATGCCCAGCGAATGCGCCACCTCGTCGATCGGCGCACCCGTGGCGATGGCGGTCTTGGCGATCAGGGCGGCTTTCTCGTAGCCGATGATCGGATTGAGCGCCGTCACCAGGGTGACGGACTCCCGCACCCGGCGCGCGAGGAGTTCGTGGTTGGCCTCGATGCCGGCGACGCAGTGCGCCTGCAGCGTGCGGCAGGCACAGGAAAGATGCCGGATGCTCTTGTGCAGGCTCCAGCCCATGATGGGCTCGAAGGCATTGAGCTGAAGCTGGCCGGCCTCGGAGGCCATCGTGACGGTGATGTCGTTGCCGATCACCTCGAAGGCGACCTGGTTCATGACTTCGGGGATCACCGGGTTGACCTTGCCCGGCATGATCGACGAGCCGGCCTGGCGCGCCGGCAGGCGGATGTCGCCGAAGCCCGCCTGCGGACCGCTGGACAGCAGCCGAAGGTCGTTGCAGGTCTTGGACAGCTTGGTGGCCACGCGCTTGAGCACACCGGACAGCTGCACGAAGGCGCCGGTGTCCTGGGTGGCCTCGACCAGGTTCTTGGACTTGACCACCGGCACGCCGCTGATCTCGGCGAGCAGTCCGCAGGCGATCTCGGCATACCCCGCCGGCGCATTGATGCCCGTGCCGATGGCCGTCGCCCCGAGGTTGATCTCCTGGATGAGGGCGCGCGCCTCGCGCAGGCGGGCCTCGTCTTCCTCGATCATGACCGCGTAGGTGGAGAACTCCTGGCCGAGCGTCATGGGCACGGCGTCCTGCAGTTGCGTGCGGCCGATCTTGAGCACGTTGCGGAACTCCTCGGCCTTGGCCTCGAAGCCGGCCCGAAGCACCGCCATGGCGTCGAGCAACTGGTCGATGCCGAACCACAGTGCCAGCCGGACCGCGGTGGGATACACGTCGTTGGTGCTCTGCGAGGCGTTGACGTGGTCGTTGGGGTGGAGCACGTCGTAGCGGCCCTTCTCGAATCCGAGCTTTTCGAGCGCGAGGTTCGCGATGACCTCGTTGGCGTTCATGTTGGTCGAGGTGCCGGCACCGCCCTGGATCACGTCGACCACGAACTGCTCGTGGAACTCGCCAGCCACGAGCCGCTCGCAGGCGTGCATGATCGCCCGCGCCCGCTTGTCGTCCAGCACGCCAAGCTGCAGGTTGGCGCGCGCAGTGGCCTTCTTGACGAAGCCGAAGGCGCGCACCAGTTCGGGCATGGCCGAAATCGGCGTTCCCGAGATGGGGAAGTTCTCCACCGCGCGGGCGGTGTGGACGCCCCAGTAGGCGTCGGCGGGGATGCGTTTTTCACCGAGGAAGTCCTGCTCGGTACGGAATTCTTGGGCGGTCATGGCGTGGCGATCGAAGCTGTTGTGCCACGACTGTAGGCAGGCTGGCTGCGCCGCGCCAATGCTGTTTGCAGCCTGGGTTATGCAAAAAACTTATCAGGCCGTCAGTTGCCGCCAGCCTCCGCCAGGTAGGCCCACAGCGCCTGCGCCGTCCCCTTGGGCGGCGGGTGGCCGCGCGTCGCTTCACGTGGCGTGGGCTTCTCGCGGTAGGCCCGGATCTCCATGGCCATCTCGAGTTCGTTGCCTTCCCCCCCGGCGGGAACCAGGCGGCGGCTGCGCAGCTCTTTCTTGACGGCGCTGTGCGGCAGGAAAGCCACCCCATGGCCTTCGAGCGCCATCACTTTCAGGCCCTCGGCCATGTCGGTCTCGTACACCCGGTCGAGATGGATGGCGACGCCGGACTGCTTGAGGATCAGCTCCGTCAATCGCCCGAGGTAGGCGCCGGGCGCATATCCGAGGTAGGGCAGCGGCCGTGCCGCCGACCCGGGCAGGCGGTGGATGGGCTGCCCCTGGGCATCGGGACGGCAGTAAGGCGCGAGGGTCTCGCGGCCCAGCGTCACCATGTCATAGCGTTCCGGGTCGAGCTGGAAGGGCTGTGAAGGGTGGTGGTAGGCGATGAGCAGGTCGCAGCCGCCTTCGACCAGGCGCATGACCGCGTCGTGCACGTTGAGCGCGATCAGGCGGCTCTTGAAAGGACCAAAGCGCTCGCGCAGGGTCGACACCCAGGCGGGGAAGAACGTGAAGGCCAGCGTGTGCGGGACAGCGAACTCGATGACGTCCTGACCGGCGGCGGAATGGCCGCGCAGCATGGCGCGCGCGCTCTGCAACTGCTGCAGCACTTCCAGGGCCTGGGCATACAGCGTCTCGCCTGCCGGTGTCAGCCGCGTGGGATAGGAGCTGCGGTCGACCAGGTCGGTGCCCGCCCAGGCCTCCAGGGCCTGGATGCGCCGCGAGAACGCCGGCTGGGTGACATGCCGCAGCTGCGCCGACCGGCTGAAGCTGCGCGTCTCGGCCAGGCTGACGAAGTCTTCGAGCCACTTGGTTTCCATGGCCTGCCCCTCACTCCTTGCGCGACTGCTGCTGCAGCGCCCACATCTGCGCGTAGCGGCCTCCGCGCTCGAGCAGCTGAAGGTGCGTGCCGCGCTCGATGATGTGGCCGGCTTCCATCACCAGGATCTCGTGCGCATCGACCACGGTGGACAGCCGGTGGGCGATCACCAGGGCCGTCTTGCCGCGGGCCGCCGTACGCAGCTCCGCCTGGATGGCGCGTTCGTTGGCGGAGTCCAGTGCGGACGTTGCCTCGTCGAAGATCAGGATGGGCGGGTCCTTGAGCAGGGTGCGGGCAATGGCCACCCGCTGCTTCTCGCCGCCGGACAGCTTCAGGCCGCGCTCGCCCACCATGGTCTGGTAGCCCCGCGGCGTGGAGGCGATGAAGTCGTGGATGCGCGCGGCGCGCGCTGCCGCCTCCACCTCGTCGCGGCTGGCGCCGGGGTGGCCATAGGCGATGTTGTACTCGACCGTGTCGTTGAACAGCACGGTGTCCTGCGGCACGATGCCGATGGCCTGCCGGACGCTGGCCTGCGTCACCTCGCGGATGTCCTGCCCGGCGATGGTGATGCGGCCCTGCTGCACGTCATAGAAGCGGAACAGCAGCCGCGCCAGCGTGGACTTGCCCGAGCCCGAAGGCCCCACCACCGCCACCGTGCGGCCCGCCGGGATCTCGAAGCTGATGTCGTGCAGGATGACCCGTGCCGGCTCGTAGCCGAAGGTCACGTGCTCGAAGCGCACGGTGGGCTGGTCCAGCCCGCGCAGGGGCTGCGCGCCGGGCCGGTCGGCCACCTCGCGCTCGCGCTCCATCAGCAGGAACATCTTGTCCAGGTCCGTCAGGCTCTGCTTGATCTCGCGGTAGAGCACCCCCAGGAAATTGAGCGGGATGTAAAGCTGGATCATGAACGCGTTGATCATCACCAGGTCACCCAGCGTCATGCGGCCTTCCACCACCCCTTGCGTGGCCCGCCACAGCATGGCAATCAGGGCCGCGGAAATGATGAGCTGCTGACCGGTGTTGAGCATGGACAGCGTGCTCTGGGACTTGAGCCTCGACTTGCGCAGCCGCTCCAGGCTCTCGTCGTAGCGCCGGGCTTCGAAGCCTTCGTTGTTGAAGTACTTGACGGTCTCGTAGTTCAGCAGCGAGTCCACCGCCTTGGTGTGCGCCGCCGAGTCGAACTCGTTGGCCTCGCGCCGGAACTTGGTGCGCCACTCGGTCACCGTGATGGTGAAGAAGATGTACAGCGCGAGCGCCGTCAACGTGATCCAGGCGAACCAGATGTCGAACTTCACCGCCAGGATGACCAGCACCATGCTCACCTCCAGCAGCGTCGGCACCACGCTGTAGAGGGAGTACGAAATAAGCGACTCGATGCCTCGCACACCGCGCTCGATGTCGCGGGTCATGCCGCCGGTCTGGCGCTCAAGGTGGAAGCGCAGGCTCAGCGCGTGCAGGTGCTCGAAGGTCTGCAGCGCGATGCTGCGTGCCGCGCCATGGGTGGCCTTGGCGAAGACGAGCTCGCGCAGCTCGGTGAACAGCGAAGTGGACAAGCGCAGCAGGCCGTAGCCCACCAGCAGGGCGACCGGCACCGCCAGCACCATCGCACCCGCCGTCGCCGGGTCCACGGCGCCGCCCGGCAGCCGCCCGCCGCCGGGCGTCAGGCTGTCGACCAGCTCCTTGAGCACCAGGGGCACGCTGACGTTGGCCACCTTGGCGGCGACCATGAACGCCAGGGCGGCAGCCACCCGCCAGCGGTACTGCCAGAGGTACGGAAGCAGCCGGCGCAGGGTGGTCCAGTCGCTGCGCGCGGCCGGCGGCGCGGAAGCACCCGGGGCGAGATGAAGGGGGGCGAGTTCGCCGGAGCGGCGCATCGGGGACAATCCTGGTGAGCTTGCAAACGGAGATTGTGCCCATGTCCACGAAACCCGGTGCGGCGCCGGACCGCCCGGCCGCCCCCGAAGCCCAGCTTCCCACCGACAAGGAGCTGGTGCTCAAGGTCATTCCCCTGCCCTGCGACACCAATGCCAATGGCGACATCTTCGGCGGCTGGGTCATGGCCCAGGTCGACCTGGCGGGCGCCGTTCTGCCCGCGCGGGTGGCCGGCGGCCGCATGGCCACCGTGGCGGTCAACGAATTCATCTTCAAGCACCCGGTGCGGGTGGGCGACATCCTGTCCTTCTTCGCGGGGGTGACCCGGGTCGGCCGGACCTCGGTGACGGTGCAGGTCGAGGTCTTTGCCGAAAGCTTCGGCAACCAGGGACGCTTCTGCAAGGTGACCGAGGCCTCGATCACCTACGTGGCCATCGACGATCACGGCCGCCCCCGGCCCCTGCCTGCGGGCTGAGACGGTG
>DAIMZU010000106.1:3329-7531 GCA_036733845.1 Ramlibacter sp. | reverse complement strand
TCATCGAGTACCTCCACGTCTACCATGCCGGCCCGGTTCGCCTGATACCCGCGGACGCCGACCTCGCACTTGAAGTCCGCATGCTCGACCGGTTCTTCGACAACTACGTCATGACCCCGCAAGGCAAGTTCGTGTTCGACGCCTTGCGCCCGGCCGATCGGCGCGATCCCTCTGGCGTCGAGGACGCGAGAAGAATGCTGGACACCAGCTACGCTTGGCTCGACAGGCACTTGCACGGCCGCACCTGGGCGGCCGGCGAGATCTTCACGCTGGCCGACTGCGCGGCCGCGCCGTCGCTTTTCTACGCGGATTGGACGCACCGGATTCCCGGGGAGTACGCCAACGTCCACGCCTACCGGGGCCGGCTCCTGCAACGGCCCTCCTTCGCCCGCGCCGTCGACGAAGCACGGCGCTTCCGCCATTACTTCCCCTTGGGCGCGCCCGACCGCGACTAGCTTTGAAGTGTCAACAGGTTCTTTCGAGAAATCGAGACACGAGACACGGGTTGCGCCAGGTTGATACCGTGATGGGAGCGTGCCAGTTGTAGAAATGGGTCCGAACCGGCAAGGCCTGCCGGCGCTGCTCTGAGCTCTCATAGCGGCGGCCGTAAGCCCATTCACGCAAAGCCGACTGGATGAACCGCTCGGCCTTTCCGTTGGTTTGGGGCCGATAGCCCTGGTGAACTTCTGGCTGATGCCCAGCTCGAGGCATGCCTCGGAGAACAGCGCCGAGTCAAATGACATGCGTTGTCCGTGAGCACGCGCTGGATCGGCACGCCCCAGCTGTTGAACTGGCTTACGGCTGCGCGCAGGAATGCCGCGGCGCTGTGCTGACTCTCATCTGGGTAGAACGAACGCGCAGGCCCATTTGCAAATGCACCGCGACCGGCGGCGAGGACGCGACGGAAGGCGCCCTAACAAAGGCTTGCGAGCCGTCGCCCCGCCCTAAGATGCGCTTGAACACGAACCACTAGAGTTCCTTGTCGTGTTTTCAGTCTAGGCAACGTACAGGCCTGGCGCGAAATGAATCCAGTTGTTTAAAGGCTGTGGACTTTGGCAGTCGGGACGCCGCGCCGCTGATGATTGTCGACTTGATCGATTACGGCTGTCCGGATATCTGCGGGCCGCGCTCACCGGAAGTGTCTCTGGTCGAGCTGGGCGCAGTTCTCGGATCACTTCCAACGCAGCGGGAGTCGGCCAAACTGGCTGGCAGAAATCACATCCGTCACTGGCATCACCAGGTATTCACCCCCGGCGCTGCGGTAGCACTGACCTGAGGTGTCGAAGCCGTAGCGAAACGATTTGATGAACACCGTCTTGGGCCGGGGGTCGGCAAAGTAGATGTAGTCTTGACCTTCGTCGCGCACGGCAACCCCGATGCGCTCAAAGCCAAGATACTGGGTGGTGCCAAAGTACATCGATGGCGGACCCGAGCAGTCCAGGCTGTCGTAGAAGAGTGCGCCGGCGAAGGTGCCCCAGCGCAGGCCCGGACCGAAGCTGCAGTTGTCCGCGGCATCACATCCGCCCATGGGGGTCAGCCCCACGACGAGAGTGTTGCGATTGTCCACGAGCGTAACAATGCCGACATTGCCTGTGCCCAGACTGCCCATCGCCCGCCCCAGCACCCTGCCATCGGCATCGATCAGGGTCACCGCGTTCTTGGCTTGGCCTGGAGGAAGCACGTTGATGGCGCGGCCTGCGGCCAACTGAGCGGAGGTGGTGCGATTGGGACTTGCCACCGGCGCGCTGCCTTCGGGCAGCACGCCGCCCAACAAGGCAGAGGTTGCAGCGGTCGCGGTGCCGTTGGGCTGGCCGCCCGGCTGGGCGCTGGTCAGGAACGGCCACGCCACCGCGAGGAAAGCAAAGGATTTCAGGATTGTGGTCAGAGGGGCTTGCACGGCTCACCTCCAGCGCAGGGGCGGGGTGCCGAACAGGCCGATCGGGATCGCTTCGGTAACGCGAAGGACGTCGCGTCGGTAAGGGATGGCCTGAAAGCACTGGCCGCCCGGCGCTTGGTTGCCCGCCCGAATCGAACCCACGGTGATGCGGCGCGAACGCGGCTCGGCCATGTACATGTAGGTCCCGTCGACATCGTGGAGCACGACGCCCACCTGCTCGAACCCCGCCGACATGGGGATGAAGTCGATCATCGGATCGCCGGAACAGTCGTGGCTTTCGTAGAAGAGAAAACCAGAGAGCGAAGTCCACTGAAGGTTGCCGTCGTAGTTGCAATTGTTGCCCGTGCTGTCGCACATGAGCGGCGAGCCCACGCCCGTGAGCACCGTCAACTTCCCGTTGACGGTGCTCACCACGGCGGGCTCACCAAACTGCGTCGCCGGAAAGGCTCGGCCGAGGGAGCGCCCATTGGCATCGACCAGGCTCACGGCGTCTTTGGCACGTCCCGGTGGCAACAGGTTGACGGGTCGTCGGCTCACCAGCTGCGAAGAGGGTGTGCGGTTGGGGCTGGCCACCGGAATGCCGCCCTCGGGCAGCTTGTCGGGGGTGGGCTGCGCGGCCACGCTAACTGCCCAGACCGACAAGACCAAGGCGCTCACTGCCAATTTCATGTGAACCTCCTAGTGCCGAGGAGACAGCGTACAAAGGCCGCTGCAAGAGCAGGCTGTGCCGATGCAATTTGAATTTGATGTTTCTCCCTGCCAATCATCCGGCATAGCGTCCAAAATCTGCGAGTGGCCTCGATGCCGTTCATGACGGCATATAGACCCGGGCCTGAACCTTCTACATCGCGGCCTGGGCGCTGACGGAACAGGCCGCGAGCCTCTTCTTCATGGAATGCAGACCTTGCCGATCGCCGTACCATTCCAGGACTTCATTTCCCTGCAGTCCAGTTTTCCCTGATGGTTTGCCAAGTCATTGATCACGCCAGCGGGGCGAGCAGCGCTGCGAACCCCCTGATGTCTTTGCCCCCGCTCGCCTCGTCCACCCTTCAAGCCGCAGCCATGAGCGCCGTCGTCATCGACACCAACATCGTTCTGGACGTCTTCGTCTTCGCCGACGAGTCCTCCCGGCCGGTGCTGCCTGCCATCGCGGCCGGCGAGTTACGCTGGCTGGCTACCGCGGCCATGCGCGAAGAACTCGCGCGCGTGCTGGGCTATCCGCAGATCGCGCCGCGCCTGGCCTGTTGCGGGCTGGCTTCCGAAAGCGTGCTTGCGTGCTTCGATCGATATGCGCAGCTGGTCGAGGCGCCCGTCAAGGCGCCAGTCACCTGCAGCGATCCCGATGACCAGAAATTCATTGATCTCGCAGTAGCCCGGCAGGCACTGCTCTTGAGCAAGGACAGAGCAGTGCTTTCCTTGAAGAAACGCCTTGCTGCCTGGTCCGTCTGCGCCCGGGCAGCGATGTAGAAGGGGCAGGCCCCCGTTCAACAACGATTAACGCTGGTCTGACTCATCGTCCGAACTCCTCCGGCCGAGGTCCTCACCGGCGCCAGGATCTTCGTGCCCTTCACGCAGGAGCGTCCCCGCGAGCCTCGCCCCTCCAATACAGCGCCATCGCATTGCGCCCAAGCGCCGAAGCCACCGCTTCCTCGCCCACCCACTCCCACAGTGCCTCGAGCAGGCGCGGGTAGTCGGCCTCGGCTTCGTGATTGGTGCAAGGCCAGTCGCTTCCCCACAGCAGTGAATCCTGGCCCAGTTCATCCCGCAGCACCCAGGCCACGGCGCCGGCATCCCGCCCTTCCAGCCGGTACGCGCCGCTCAGCTTGACGTGAACGCTCGATGAGCGGGACCGCGCCCGCAGGCAAGCGATGGTCGGGTCGTATGACGATGGCGCGGACGGCTTGGCCATGTGGTCGACGACGACAGGTATGTCGGCGGGCAACTGGCTCAGAATTTCGGGCAGGCGACCCACGTCGGTGTGCAATTCCACGTGCCAGCCATGCGCGATCAGTGTGTCCCACTGCGCGCGGCTCCAGGCCTCGACCTGGTGGGAAACTCCGGCGACATTCAACCGGACACCTCGCACGCCCGCAGCATCGAGGCGGCGAATGTCGGCGGGCGAGCTCGAAGCACCGATGACCGCGACGCCACGAAGCTCGTCGGCATGCTGCAGCAGCTCGTCACACAGGCGGCTGTTGTCGGTGCCCAGGAAACTCGGCTGCACGAGCACGCCGCGGCTGACGCCGGCTGCGGCCGCGACGGCACGCCAGTCCTCGAAGTTGGCAGCGTAGGCAGGGACATACCT
>DAIMZU010000106.1:0-3319 GCA_036733845.1 Ramlibacter sp. | reverse complement strand
CACCCAGGAACTTTTCTTTGACTGCGGTGAAAGCATGGGGTACATTCTAGTCCTCTAGAGGTCTAGCAGGCACGTCTCCCGTCCATGATTGCTCCGCTCTCCTTCGCCGCCGCGGCGGAAACAGCCACGCCAGGCCTGAGCCGGTATGCCGAGCTCGCGGCGGACCTGCGCGGGCGCATCCTGCGGGGCCAGTGGCAGCCGGGCGAGGCACTCATGGCGGAGAGCGAGCTGGCCCGCTCCTATGGCGTGGCGCTCGGAACCATGCGGCAGGCCATCGCGCTCCTGGTCGACCAGGGGCTGCTCGAGCGCCGTCATGGCAAAGGCACTTTCGTCAAGGCGGGACTCGGCGGCGCGTCGATGCTGCGGTTCTTCCGCTTCCGCAACGCCGACGCATCGCAGCCGCCTTCCTCACGCATTCTTTCGTGCAGGAAGGTCCACGCGAGCCCGGCCGCGGCCACTGCGTTCGGCGTGCCTGCGGGCTCTCCGGTACTGGCGCTGGAGCGCCTGCGCAGCCTCGACGGGCGTCCCCGCCTGCTCGAGTCGATCGAGCTGCCGCTTCCGCTCTTCGACGCAATGGCGGCTACGGACACCAGCACCTGGGGCGACCTGCTCTATCCGTTCTACCAGCAGTGCTGCGGCGTGGTCGTCCATCAGGCCGAGGACCAGATTCGCTTCGAGCCGCTCCGCGCGGTGGATGCTCGGCGCCTCGGCCTGGACAAGGGACACCCGGGCGTCCGCGTCGACCGGCGCGCCCATGACCTCGCCGGGCGCTGTGTCGAGCTTCGCGTGACGCGCGGCGACGCATTCGATTTCCAGTACACCGCCACCGTCCGGTAGCGGCCCCACCTCACCTGCAACCTCGAGTACCCGCTCCATGAAGCTCCGTATCCACCGACTGGCCGCAGCCGCCGGCCTGGCGGGCCTGGCCCTCCTCGCCGCAGGCAACGCAGTGGCCCAGCAGCCCGCCTGGCCCACCAAGCCACTGACCCTGGTGGTGACCTATCCCCCGGGTGGCGGGGCCGATGCCATGGCACGCCTGCTCGCGCCGAAGCTGGGCGAAGCGCTGGGACAGAGTGTCGTGGTGGAGAACCGCCCGGGCGCGGGGGGCCAGATCGGCGCGTTGCATGTGGCAAAGGCAGCGCCTGACGGACACACGCTCATGCTCGACGCCTCGTCTTTCGCGGTCAACCCCGCGCTCTACGCCCGGCTCCCGTATGACAGCGCCAGGGCCTTCCGTGCGATCGGCGTGATCGCGCAGTTTCCGAATGTCGTTCTCGTCAATCCGCAATTCCCGGCCAACTCGATCGCCGAGCTCACCGCCCTGGCCGGCGCTCGCAAGGACGCAGTCTCGTATGCCTCTTCGGGCAACGGCTCAGCGCAGCACCTTGCCGGCGCCCTCTTCGAGTCGGCGGCCAAGGTCGACATGGTCCACATCCCCTACAAAGGCGGCGGCCCCGCGCTCAATGACGTGATTGGCGGCCAGGTGCCGCTGTTCTTCGGCAACCTGGCCTCGACGCTCCAGCACGTGCAGTCGGGTCGGCTCAAGCCGCTGGCCGTCACGTCGGGCAAGCGCTCTGCCCTGCTTCCGAATGTTCCGACGCTTGCCGAAACGGGCGTTGCCGGCGCCGAAATCTACGAGTGGAACGCGGTCTTCGTTCCGTCCGGCACGCCCGAGCCGGTCGTACAGAGGCTCGCCGCGGCCCTCCAGGCAGCGATCGATTCGCCCGAAGTCAGGTCGCGGATCGCCCAACTGGGGGGCGAGTCGCAGCGCATGACGCCGGACGAGGCGCAGCAGTTCATCCGAACCCAGATGTCCCTCTGGGGCCGCGTCACCAAGGAACGCAATATCCGGGTCGACTGAGGCACCGGCACTCCCCCACGAAAGAAGTTCACATGCAATTCACGAATCACCCCTCCACCCGCCGCGCGTGGCTGGCCCAGGCCGGGCTCGCCGGCATCTCCCTGTCCCCCTTCCTGTCCGCACAGGCCGACACCTGGCCGACCAAGCCGCTGCGGCTGGTGGTGCCTTTCGCACCCGGCGGCAGTTCCGAGATCGTTGCCCGCGCGCTGGCCGGCGAGATGGCCAAGACCATCGGCCAGAACGTGTTCGTCGAGAACAAGCCCGGCGCGGCCGGAAACATCGCCATGCAGGAGGTGGCCAATGCGACCGACGAACACACACTGATCCTCGGCCACATCGGCACGCTGGCGGTGAACCCCTACATCTTCTCGAAGCTGCAGTACGACGCGGAGAGGGACTTCACCCCCATCACGCTGATCGCCAAGGTGCCGAGCCTGTACGTCATCCACCCTGACCTTCCGGTCAAGGACCTGAAGGAGTTCCTCGCCTACGCCAAGGCACGGCCGGGCCAGTTGAACTATGGTTCCGCCGGCAATGGCAGTGCGGGCCACCTCGCGATGGAGTACCTCAAGATGGCAAGCGGCACGTTCATGCTGCACGTCCCTTACCGCGGAACGGGGCCCATGCTCACGGACCTGATGGCCGGGCGCCTGCAGGCCGCAGCGGTGGGTGCGCCGGCCCTCTTGCCGTTCATCAAGGCCGGGAAGCTTCGCTGCATCGCCACCGGCACGTCCGTCCGCCTGCCGCAACTGCCCGACGTACCGACGGTCGCGGAACAAGGGATCAAGGGTTTCGAGATGACGCAATGGTATGGCCTGATGGCTCCGAGCCGCGTGGCCAAGGCCAACAGCGACAAGCTCGAAGCCGAGGCCATGAAGGCATCACGCACCAAGGCCGTCGCAGACAAGCTGGCCCAGGAAACCGCACTCGCCGTTGGAAGCACCCGGGCCGAGTTCGCGGCCTTCATCAAGCAGGAACAGGCTCGCTGGAAGCCCGTGATTGCGCGCGCGCAGATCAAGCCCGACGGGGCGTGATGGTGAGTTCCTGACCTAGGCGACCCGCCCCTGCTGGGCGGCCTGATACCGCTTCAAGCGCTGCACGGCGAACGCCACGGCGCCCGCGGCCGCCAGCGCCAGCACCATTGAGGCCGCTCCACCGAACTGCCCCAGGCCGAGGTACAGCACCGCGAAGAAGCTGGCGAAGCCGTGCAGCCCCAGCACGAACCCTCCCATCAGGGAAGCCGTTGCCTGTGCTCCGTACCGGGGCAGCGTGAAGCCCGGCAGCACCGTGCCGGTGATCGGCACGGCGAGCAGCAGGCCGCTGACGGCCGCCGGAAACACGTCCGCACCGTGCATCACCAGCGCCGCCATGCCGAGCGCCACTGCGAGACGCAGCACGATTTCTCGCCGCGGCACCGGCACCGGCCCGGCTGCAAGGGTCGAGCGCATCGACGCGACC
>DAIMZU010000105.1:0-7540 GCA_036733845.1 Ramlibacter sp. | reverse complement strand
ACGCGGTTGTGCATCCAGCCGGTGGTCCAGAGCTCGCGCAGGCCCGCATCGATGGCCATGCCGTCGACGAAGGCAGCGCGGCACTCGAGGTGACCGCGCTCGGGCGGGCCATCGTCGATGCGGCCGGGTCGCCGGTCGGCGCGGTGTTCGTCGCATCGATCAGCAGCCGCATGACGCCCGCACGCCGCATCGACCTCGACAAGCGGCTGGCGGCCTGCGCGCGTTCCATCGAATCCAGCCTTCGGGCGTGAGCCCGCGATTCCCCACCCCACCGACGCACCATGACAGATCCATCCCGACCCCGCGTGGCGGTGCTCGCCCTCGGCGGCACCATCGCCATGACCTCCGCAGCCTCTGGTGGCGTGGTCCCGACGCTCACCGGCGACATGCTCGTGGCTGCAGTACCCGCTCTGCGCACCTTGGCCGAGGTGGAAGCGGTGTCTTTCCGGCAATTGCCGGGCGCGCACCTCGGCTTCGACGACCTCGAGGCGCTGGCCGGAGAGATCCGCAGGCGCTGGCGCGCCGGCCAGCAGGGCTTCGTCGTCACGCAGGGCACGGACACCATCGAAGAGACCGCCTTCACACTCGACCGCCTGCTCGACATCGACGCGCCGGTGATCGTGACCGGCGCGATGCGCAATCCCACGGTACCGGGTGCCGACGGACCCGCGAACCTGCTGGCGGCCGTCCAGGTAGTCGTCGGCGCCGAGGCCACGGGGCTCGGCACGCTGGTCGTGATGAACGACGAAATCCACGCGGCCCGCTTCGTCCGCAAGACGCACACCAGCAGTCCGGCCGCCTTCACCTCTCCGCTCGCCGGACGGATCGGCTGGCTGGCCGAGGGCAGGGTTCGCATTCCGTTGCGCCCGCCGGCTGTGCCCGTGGTGCCCGGCGAGCCCAGGCAGCAGGCGCGCGTGGCCATCCTCACGGTCGGCCTCGGTGATGACGGCAGCCTGGTGCGCAGCGCGCAGGCCGCAGGCTTCGACGGACTGGTGGTCGAGGCCACCGGGGGCGGGCATGTGGCGCCCGCCACGGCCCAGGCGCTGGAAGCGGCTGCACGCGACATGCCCGTGGTGCTCGCCTCGCGCACCGGGGCAGGGGAGATCCTCGCGAACACCTATGGGTTCGAGGGCGGCGAGATCGACCTGCTGCGCCGTGGCCTCGTCCGCGCGGGCTGGCTCGACGCCATCAAGGCCCGGGTGCTGCTGATGCTGCTCCTGCGCCGCGGCATCCGTGAGCGGCCGGCAGTCGAAGAGGCATTCCGCCCCTGGGGCGGCGCCTGAGTCGACTCAGACCAGCCCCCAGTAGCTCCCGCCATCGAGCTGGAGGTTCTGGCCGGTCATGAAGCCGGCGTTGGCGCTGCACAGGAAGGCGCAGGCCTGGCCAAATTCCTCGGGCCGTCCGAAGCGCCGGGCGGGGAGGGTGTCGGCGATCTGCCGGCGCGCCGCGTCGCGGTCGATCCCCTGCTCGCGCATGAGGCGCTGCGCCATGAACTCCTGGCGGGGCGTGTCGAAGCGCTCGGGCAGCAGGTTGTTCAGGGTCACGTTGTGGGCGATCGCCTCGCGCGACAGCGCCTTGGTCAGCGCCGTCAGCGCCGCGCGCGCCGCGGTCGACAGGCCCATGGCGGCGTGGGGCGTCTTGACCACCGCCGAGGTGATGTTCACCACGCGCCCGAAGCCCCGCGCCTGCATTCCGGGCAGCACGGCCCGCAGCAGGAGCGCTGCGGACAGCAGGTTGCTCTCCAGCGCGCCGGTCCAGGCGGCGTGGTCCCAGTCGGCCAACTGGCCCGGCGGTGGCCCGGCGTTGTTGTTCACGAGGATGTCCGGCTCCGGGCAGGCGGCCAGCAGGGCGGCGCGACCCGCCTCGGTGTTGAGGTCGGCCTGCACTGGCGTGATCCGTGCGCCGGTGGCCTCGCGCAGCGCAGCCGCAGCTGCGTCCAGCCGTGCCGCGTCCCGGCCGTTGATGTAGACCTCGCAGCCTTCCTGCGCCAAGGCCAGCGCGCAGGCATGGCCCAGGCCCTGCGACGATGCGCAGACGATGGCCTTGCGGCCGCGGATTCCCAGGTCCATGCCATCAGCCTCCTGGCGCCGAGAGGTCGGCGAAGCGCCGGCCCTCGCGCACGAGTTGTTCCAGCAGCGGTGCCGGCGCCCACCAGTGGCCGTATTCGGCATGCAGGCGGCGGATGTCAGCGAGGACATTCGACAGCCCGATGCGGTCTGCCAGGAACATGGGTCCGCCATGGTGCGCCGGGAAGCCGTAGCCGGTGAGGTAGGTGATGTCGATGTCTCCCGGGCGCAGCGCAATGCCTTTTTCCAGCAGGCGTGCGCCCTCGTTGACCATGCCGTACAGGCAGCGCTTGATGATGTCCTCATCGCTCATCGGCCGCCGCACGATGCCCATGCGCCCGGACTCCTCGATGATGAACTGCTCGAGCTCCGGGTCACGCCGCGGCGTGCGGTCCCCGGGCTCGTAGCGGTACCAGCCTTTGCCGGTCTTCTGTCCCAGCCGCCCCTGGTCGCACAGCTTGATGATCAGGTCGTTCCAGCGGCGATCGCTGGATCGGGTCGCCATCTGCGCCTTGCGTGTCTGCACGCCCACGTCGTTGCCGGCCATGTCGTGGACCGCGAAGATGCCCATGGCGTAGCCGAAGCGGGTGAGCGCCGCATCCACTTCATGCGGCAGCGCGCCGTCCTCGACCAGGAAGTGGGCCTCGCGCGTGTACTGCCGGAACAGCGCATTGCCGATGAAGCCAGGGTAGATGCGTGCGAGCACGGCCACCTTGCCCATGCGCCGGCCCAGGTCCATCAGCGTGGCGATCACGTCCGCCGCGGTGCGGGCGCCCCGCACCACCTCGAGCAGCTTCATCACGTGGGCGGGGCTGAAGAAGTGCGCACCGACCACGTCGGCCGGACGACCGGTGACCCCCGCGATCTCATCGACATCCAGGCCCGAGGTGTTGCTGGCCAGGATGGCGCCGGGACGGGCGCACTGGTCGAGCCGGCGGAAGATGTCCTGCTTCAGCGCGATGTCCTCGAACACCGCCTCGATGACAAGGTCGGCGTCCGCCACGTCTTCCATGCGCAGGCTGCCGGAGATCAGGCCCAGCCGCGCGTCCATGGTGGCGGCGTCGAGCTTGCCGCGCTTGAGGCTGGCCGCATAGTTGTCGCGCACCCGTGCGATGCCGCGCTCGAGGGCGGGGGCGCTCGCGTCCACCAGCGTGACCGGGATTCCGATCGCCGCCAGCGACATGGCGATGCCGCCGCCCATGGTGCCCGCGCCGATCACGGCCACTTTGCGGATCGGGCGCAGCGGCGTGCCAGGCGGGATGTCCGGCACCTGCGCAGCTTCTTCGGCGCAGCGCATGGCATGGGCAGCGGCGCGGGCGCGCTCCTCGTCGTCCACGGTGAACAGGTCGAAGTCGGCCATGGTCATCCTCCCGTGGTGTCCTGCAGCTTGCGGGCCTTGCCCTCGACGAACTCCCGTAGCCGGGACTCGGCCTCCGGCGGACGTGCGCGTGCCGAGTTGAGCTGCTCGACGAACAGGCCATCGTCGTGTGACATGTCCTGCACCCGCGGCAGCACGTTGATGATCATCCAGTTGGTCTCCACGCTGTTCGTGGCGATGCGCGCGGCAAGCTGGCCCGCCTTCGAGAGGGCCTCGCCAGCGGGGACGACATAGCGCACGATGTGTTCCTGCAGCCCCTCGGCCGCCGACAGCAGGCGGCCGGTGAGCATCATGTCCATCATCACGGTGGTGCCGACCACGCGCTGGATGCGCACGGTGCCACCGCCGCCCACGAAGATGCCGCGCTGGCCCTCCGGCAGGCCGAACATGGCGCTCTCGTCGCACACGCGCACATGCGCCGCCATCGCCAGCTCGAGGCCGCCGCCCACGACGGCGCCGTGCAGGGCCGCGACGAAGGGGATGGGACCGCGCGCGATCAGGTCGAACACCTCGTGCCAGTTGTGCCGACGGCGCTTTCGCGGCGGCTTGATCTGACCGGTGGCGCGCGCCAGTGCCTCGCCGAGGTCGAGGCCCGCACAGAAGTTGCTGCCGTGGCCGTGCAGCACGGCGACGTCTGCCTCGTCATGCGCCCGCAGTACCGCGGCACGCAAGGCGTCGATCAGCGGATCGTTGATGGCATTTCGCTTGTCCGGGCGGTTCAGGCCGATGCAGGCGACCTGGCCTTCGAGGGTATAGGTGATCAGGGGTTCGGTCATGGGGAATGGGTTATCAGTCCGCGCGGAACCCCGATGCCTTGATGATCGGGTCCCAGTGGGCCAGTTCGGCGCGCTGCGCGGATTCGGTCTCGGCGCCACTGCGGAACTTCGGGTAAGCCCACAGGCGATTGACCATCAGCTCGCGCACGTCTGGCATGTCCAGGACCTGGCGGACGGCTGCTTCCACGCGCTGGATCTCCGCAGGCGGCGTCCCGGCCCTGGCCCACATCGCCGTCCAACCTTCGCCGGAGGTGACGTCGATGCCCTGTTCGGCGAAGGTCGGGATGTCGGGCATCAGGGGCGAGCGCTCCTTGGTGAAGATGCCAATCACGCGGATGCGTCCGGCCCGATGGTGGGCCATCAGGCCGTCCATCAGGCTGATGGCGGACGCCACGTGGCCGCCCACCAGGTCGTTCACCATCGGCGGCGAGCCCTTGTAGGGCGCGAGCGTCAGGTCGATGCCGGCCGTCTTGGAGAGCTGCAACCCCAGGAAGGCGTTCTGTCCGCCCGTGCCCGGCGTGCCGTAGCTGGCCTTGCCGGGGTTCTTTTTCGCCCACTCGATGAACTCACGCGCATTCGCCACGCCGGTATTCGCCGCCACGCCCATGCCCAGGGGATAGCTGGCGATCGATGCCACGCCGGTGAAATCCCGCAGGATGTTCCACTTGATGTTGTGACCGGGTACCAGGGTCAGGAAGGTGGGTGTCGCATTGGGGGCGACCATGAAGGTGAGGCCGTCAGCGGGTGCCGCGAGCACCGCATCGGCAGCGATGCGCCCACCCGCACCGGGGCGGTTGTCCACGATGACGGGTTGGCCCAGGATGGCGGGCAGGCGATCCGCGACCGCCCGCGTGATGGCGTCGGTGGCGCCTCCGGGGGGGAAACCCACGATGATCCGGATCGTGGGCTTCTGCGCGAGGACGGCGCCGGGCGCAGCCAGCGCCAGGGCGGCGCAGGCCAGGACGTGGCGGCGGTTTGCATTCATGGGGTCTCCTGTGGGTCCTTTGGAACAGTGGAAGCCGGCCACGTCTTGGTGCGGGCTCGGTGGCAAGGAATCGCGGCTCAGGCGTCGGCGAGCGCGCGCCAGTCGGCGCCGGTGGGGATTACGCCCCCCACGGAGCGCACATGGCGGTAGTCCAGTTCCGGGTGGTGGGCCAGCGTCGGCGGCTTGCCTTCCATGAACTCGCGCGCCGCCCGCAGCAGCATCTGCCGCACCCGGATCACCGCGCCGTCGGCCGAGCACAGCTGCTCGGTGGTGCGGTCGTGGATGGGGCCCTGGCTGATGAACATGGCGAAGTCCTCGGTGCCCAGGTGCTGCGGAAAGCCGGTCTTGTGGCCGCGTTTCATCAGGTCGCGGTTCTGGCCCCAGTTGTCGCGGGCTTCCCCCGGCGGCAGCGGCGGGAAGTTCCAGACGTCGGGCGAGGCCGACATGATGGTCATGCCCAGCGCACGGGTGGGGTTGTAGTGCACGAACCAAGCCCGGTGGGTGACGTCGTCCACGGGCGTGGAGAAGAAGACGGTCGTGGGGCTGCTGGCGTCGGGCGGGCAGATGATGCCGTACCAGGGCATCACGAAGTTGTTCACCCGGGCGTAGACCCGTTCGTCGGGCAGCAGGCGAAGCGCAGCGTAGCGATAGCCATAGGGACGGTCCTCGAACTCCAGCTTGGGCGCGAGGGCCTTGGTCATGAGCAGGCGCTCGTTGCCGCCGCCTGCGGTGATCTGCGTGGTGGATTCGTGCAGCACGCCCACGTGCGACGAATCCATCGAGGCCTCGACGCCTTGGACCCAGTTGGTGGGCACTTCGACGCTGGTGACCGAGCGCTGGTGCGCGGGCAGGTCCACGAAAGGCAGTTCGGGAAAGGGGGGCGGGACCTCGCCCTTGCCCAGCCACACCCAGACGATCCCGCCGCGGTCCACGGCGGTGTAGCGGTTCACGCGGATGTGCTTGCAGAACTGCTCCTGGCTGCCGGCATGGTTGGGCGCCTCGACGACTTCGCCCTTCACGTTGAACTTCCAGCCGTGGTAGATGCAGCGCAGGCCGTTGTCCTCGTTGCGGGCCAGCGCCAGCGATGCCTTGCGATGGGCGCACTGCTCGTCGAGCACGCCCACGTCGCCGTCGGTGGCCCGGAAGGCCACATAGTTGGTGCCGAGCAGGCGCACGCGCACGGGCGCGCCATCCGCCTCGAGCTTGCAGGACGGCACCACCGGAATCCAGTAGTGCTGGCGGATCATCTCGCCCATCGGCGCGCCGTTCTCGACGCGCGTGAGCAGCTCGTTGTCTTGCCGGGTCATGGCCATGTGGGATCCCTCTCGAAGTTTCAGCCGGCGTAGTGGCGGAAGGCGCGGGTGTAGACGCGCCTGCAGTTGCATTCGAAGATGTCGCGCTTCTGTGCGGCGGTAAGCCACTCGATGCCCTCGATCACCGGCTTCATGTCGTCGTAGTCGCGGTCGGTCAGTGGATTGCGGGCACTGCCGGTGCCGGGCTTCTCGGTGCCGAACAGCACGTTGTCGGTGCCGGCCACCTTGCACAGCAGCTCGATGGCTTCCGGGCTGTAATTGCAGGTGTCGAAGTAGAGCTTGCGAAGCTGCTCGTCGAAGCTTTCCTTGTCGCCCTTGCGAACGCTCCAGGCCCGAAAGCGCCCCATCTGATAAGGAATGGCGCCGCCGGCGTGGGCCACCACGATCTTCAGCTGCGGGAAGGCGTCGAAGGTCCTGGCGCCGAGCAGCGAGACGATGGCGATGCTCTCTTCGTTGATGAACTTGAGCGTGTACGACTCGCGCGCGCTGCAGCTGCCAGCCGAGTGGATCAGCCCGGGCACGTCCAGCTCGGTCATGGCCTGGTAGAGCGGGTGCCAGAACGAATCGCCCAGGCCGGGGGGCTCGCCCGTGCCTTCGGTCGGGTCGGGATTGATCAGGCAGCCGACGAAGCCCAGTTGTTCGACGCAGCGGCGAAGCTCCGGGATGGCGCGCAGCGCCAGGGGCTCATCCATGTACTGGGGAAGTCCGGCGACGCCGCGGAAGCGGTCCGGAAACATCTGCACGAAGCGCGCGATGAGGTCATTGCAGTGGATGGACCACAGCTCGGCGACCCGCCCCGGCTTGACCGAGTGCATCTGCAGGTACGGACGCGGCGAGATGAACTGGATGTCGGTGCCGACCTTGTCCATGCTGCGCACCAGTTCCTCCGCCACCTTGCGCACCGATTCGTCGGGAATCTTCGGCAGGGTGTTTGGGTTGGCGCGGCCGCCGACGAGTTCCGCCATGAAGCGGAAGCTCTCGGGGGGCATGACGATGTGGGCGTGGGAGTCGATGATCATGGG
>DAIMZU010000104.1:0-7560 GCA_036733845.1 Ramlibacter sp. | reverse complement strand
ATTCCAGGGGCCGTGAGGCCTTCGACAGGCTCGGGGCGAACGGATGGGGGCGCCGATCGAAAACGGGCCTAAGCCCCGACAACGATCGGAAACCGCGCCCGCACCCCGTCGGCACCCGGCTCGAAGGGTACCGTGACCAGCGCCCGCTGCTGCGGATCGAGCCGACGCCAGAGGAAGTCACGCTCGTTGCCCGGATCGCCCTCGACGTAGAGCTGAGTGGTCAGCAGCTCGCGGGCGCCGAGGCGGACCTTCACGTGGATGTGCGGCGTGCGTCCGCTGTAGGGCGCCGGACGCAGCGTGCGGAAGCGGTACTGCCCGTCGGCGCCGACGCGCACCCGGCCGAAGCCCTGGAAGGCGGGGTCGGCCCGGCCCCGGTCGCCCGGGTGGTGGTAGCGGCCGTCCTGGTCGCACTGCCAGATGTCGACTTCCGCTCCGGACACCGGGCGCCCGTCAGGGTCGAGCACCACCCCATCCAGCCATGCAGGCTGGCCGCGGGTGTAGCGCAGCGCCCCGTTTCGCAGCAGGTCGTGGTCCATGTCGTCCGGCAGGTCCACCGGGTAGAACGGTCCCTCGGACTGGGCGGGCGTGAGGGGCCTGCGCCCGGACTGGGCCCAGGCGCCCGGCAGGAGCGCGGGCATGGCAATGAAAGCGGCGGCGAGCACCCGTCGGCGGGGAAGCAGGGAATGCGTCATGGCTGGAAGGAGCGTGGTGGGCATTCTTTCGACCTCTGCGCCAGGCGCGAGTTCCAGCGGCATCAGAACGGCGGGGGCGACTCGAAGTCCACCGTCCGGCCGTTGCCCGGATGCATGAAGCCGAGTTGCCAGGCATGCAGCAGCAGGCGGCCCGCTGCAGTATCCGCCATGCCCGGACCGTAGAGCGGGTCGCCGACGATGGGGTGGCCGATCGCCTGCAGGTGCACGCGCAGCTGGTGCGTGCGGCCGGTCACCGGCTCGAGTTCCAGGCGGGTGCAGTCTTCGCCGCGTGCGAGAACCCGCCAGCGCGTGACGCTGGGCCGGCCCTCGTGCAGGTCCACCCGCTGCATCGGACGCCGGGGCCAGTCGGCGGCGATGGGCAGGTCGATCACGCCCCAGTCGTCCGCTGCGTCCGGGTCCGCGACGCGGCCGCTCACGACGGCGACATAGCGCTTGCGCACTTCGCGCTGCTCGAACGCACGCCCGAGCGCCCGCTGCATCGCATCACCCCGCGCCATCAGCACCAGCCCGGAGGTCGCCATGTCCAGCCGGTGGACGATGCGCGCATCCGGGTACATCCGCTGCACACGCGCCGAGAGGCAGTCCTGCTTGTCGGGGCCGCGCCCCGGAACGCACAACATTCCCCCTGGCTTGGTGACGACGATGCAACACGCGTCCTCATGCTGCACCCGCACATCCTCCTTCAGAGGCAATGCCGCGCTTACACTGGTTCGCACAAGCAAACCTCTTCAACGGGAAAGCAATCGGTCATGGTCCTGGGCAAGCTCCTGCCGCGCGAAACCAAGTTCTTCGGCCTGTTCAACCAGCACGCCGAACGCATCGTCGAGGCCGCGCGCGCGCTGTCGCTGCTGGTCGACCACTATAGCGACGCCGCCCTGCGTGACAAGCACACCCGGGCCGTCGATGCCGCCGAGCACGCCGCGGACCGCGTGACCCACGACGTCAGCCGGCTCCTGCACCGCACCTTCCTGACCCCCATCGACCGGGACCAGATCCACACCCTGATCAACACCATGGACGACGTGGCCGACCTGATCCAGGACTCGGCCGAAACCATGTCGCTGTACGACATCCGCAGCGCCAACGAGGAAATCCAGCGCCTGACGGGCCTGGCCCTGCGCTGCTGCGAGCGCGTCAAGGACGCGGTCTTCCTGATCGAACGCCTCGACGACCCCGACACCGCCGAGGCCGCGCTCAAGACCTGCGAGGAAATCGACCGCCTCGAATCCGACGCCGACCGCGTCATGCGCAGCGCCATGAGCCGCCTCTTCCGCGAAGAACCCGACGTGCGCGAAGTCCTCAAGCACAAGGCCATCTACGAACTGCTCGAGAACATCACCGACCGCTGCGAGGACGTCGCGAACGTCATCGAGGGGATTGTGCTGAAGCGGGGGTGAGGAAAGTCGTCTCCTTTGCGCCCTCTGCGTTCGTCTTTTCTGTCCTTCTCACTGCGAAATCTTCCGCCCCTCTTCGATCTGGTACTCGAAGTACCGCTGGAAGCTGAACACGATGCTGGCCATCAGCACGCCGGTGCCGATCAGCAGGGACAGCGCCACGGCGGCAACGGTCCACCAGCCGGTCGCGCCGGGGAGCGCCTCGGGGTCGGCCTGCGGATTGAAGCGGGCGTTCCACTGGGCGCGCGACATGAGGCCGTAGACGATGGCTGTCAGTGCGCAACCGGCGATGGTGAAGCCCAGCAGGGGCACGAGCAGCCAGCTGAGCATGTCGTCCTGGCCGAAGGCCTGGACCCGCTGCAGGCCGTAGATGCCCAGTGCGGTGGGGATCGGCAGCGCCCAGCCCAGCAGGTCGCCGAAGCCGCGCAGGTAGAAGCGGTGCAGGCCGAGCGGCCCGCCCAGGAATGCCAGCCAGGCGGCCAGGGTCTTGTTCTTCATGGGATCAGCTTCCTGCAGCGGTTGCGTCGGGCGGCAGGCGGTCGCCGGCGCCCAGGGACTTCTCCATCAGCACGATGTCCAGCCAGCGGCCGAACTTCCAGCCGCAGGAGCGCACGGTGCCCACCGGCTCGAATCCGAGCGCCCGGTGCACGCCGATGGACGCGGCATTGGCCGAGTCGCCGATGACGGCAATCAGCTTGCGGATGCCCGCGGCTTCGGCTTCGCGGGCGAGTTCGCCCAGAAGGCGGCGGCCGAGGCCGCGGCCGGCAGCGGATGGCGACAGGTAGATCGAGTCCTCGGCGGAAAAACGGTAGGCCGGCCGGGGCTTGAACCACTGACAGTAGGCGAAGCCGGCCACCTCGCCATCGGCCTCGGCCACCAGCCAGGGCAGGCCCCTGCCGAGCACGTCGGCGCGGCGGGCGGCCATCTCCTGGAGGGTCGGCGGGGTGGTCTCGAAAGTGCCGGTGCCATGCAGCACATGGTGGGCGTAAATGGAGGCGATCGCAGGGACGTCCTCGTCGCGGCTGGGACGGATGATGCTCATTCTGGGCGAAAGGCTATAATGGTCGGCTTTTCAGCGTGTCGCTGGCCGGGTGGCCATGTCGCGTGTCTCGACGCTGGAAAATCTCCCAGGGCAGGATGCCGCTCTAGAAAAGCCCGGCCTGCCCGACCACCCGAAGGATAAACCATGGTCGTGATCCGACTCTCCCGCGGCGGCGCCAAGCACCGTCCGTTCTACAACATCGTCGTCGCCGACAAGCGCGTGCGCCGCGACGGCCGCTTCATCGAGCGTATCGGGTTCTACAACCCGACGGCCAAGGGTGGCGAGGAAGGCCTTCGCATCGCCCAGGACCGCCTGTCCTACTGGAAGGGTGTGGGCGCGCAGGCGTCTCCCACGGTGGACCGCCTGATCGAGCAGGCCGCCAAGGCCATTCCCGCGGCTCCCGCCGCGGCCTGACGCCGGCCCCCCGGTCCATGGCCCTGCCACTCGATTCCGCGGAACTCCCCGCGGACGCGGTCGAGGTGGGGCGTGTCCTCGACGCCTGGGGCGTCAAGGGCTGGATCAAGGTCCTGCCCCACAGCGCTTCCCCGGAAGCGCTTTTTTCGTCCCGTCGCTGGTACCTCCAGCCTTCCGAGCGAGGCGCCCGCACGTTCAGCGGCACCCTGCTGCTGAAGGTGATCGAGGCTCGCGAGCATGCCGACACCGTCGTCGCGCAAGCCCAGGACATCGCCGACCGTGACGGCGCCGAAGCCCTCAAGGGCGCGCGCATCTTCGTCCCCCGGTCCAGCTTCCCCACGGCCGGGGCCGACGAGTACTACTGGGTCGACCTCATCGGGCTGTCCGTGGTCAACCGCGAGGGCCTGGCCCTCGGCGAGGTGGCCGACCTGATGTCGACCGGGCCCCAGACCGTGCTGGTGGTTGGCTTCGAGCACGAAGGACAGCGCCAGGAGCGCATGATCCCCTTCGTCTCCGCCTTCGTCGACGACGTCGACCTGCCGAACCGCCGCATCACGGTGGACTGGCAGCCCGATTACTGACCCCGCTGCGGCGAGCGCCATGCGCTACGACGTCCTCACCCTCTTCCCCGAACTGTTCGGCCCCTTCCTGGCCAGCGGCGTGACCCGCCGCGCCTTCGAGCAGGGCCGGGTGCAGGTGCGCCTGTGGAACCCGCGCGACTTCGCCGAAGGCCAGTACCGCCGCGTCGACGACCGCCCCTTCGGCGGCGGGCCGGGCATGGTGATGATGGCCGAGCCCCTGGCCCGCTGCCTGGCCGCGGCCCGGGCCGACCGCGGGGCCGACACCTCGCCGGTGGTGCTGTTCTCGCCCCTGGGCCGGCGCATCGACCATGCCGTGGTCTCGGCCGAATCGGCCGGGCCGGGCGCCATCCTGCTGTGCGGCCGCTATGAAGGCATCGACCAGCGTTTCATCGACGCCCATGTCGACCTGCAACTGAGCCTGGGCGACTTCGTGCTCTCCGGCGGCGAAGTCGCGGCCATGGCGCTGCTCGATGCCGTCGCCCGCCTGCAGCCAGGCGTGCTCAACGACGAAGGCAGCCACCAGGAGGACAGCTTCAATCCGGCCCTCGATGGCCTGCTCGACTGCCCGCACTACACGCGGCCCGAGGTCTGGCGGGACCGCGCCGTGCCGCCGGTCCTGATGTCGGGGCATCATGCGCAGATCGAACGCTGGCGCCGCGAGCGCCGCCTTGAGGCCACTTCGCGGCTGCGGCCGGAGCTGATAGAAGCCGCCCGCAGCGCCGGCGCGCTGAGCCGGCTGGACGAAGAGTTCCTGCGCGGGCTATAATCCCACGCTTTCCCGATCCTCTGTCCGGCCGCTTCGGTTGCCAGTCCGCCCCGGTTTGCCGGCGTGCGGCGCGTCACATGAAGCCTCTTGCGTAGCGCGGACACGATCACTTCCGAGTAAAACCATGAACCTCATCCAGACCCTCGAGCAGGAAGAAATCGCCAGGCTCGGCCGCAAGATTCCCGAGTTCGCCCCCGGCGACACGGTGATCGTCAACGTCAACGTCGTCGAAGGCACCCGCAAGCGCGTGCAGGCCTACGAAGGCGTGGTCATCGCCAAGCGCAACCGCGGCCTCAACAGCGGCTTCACCGTGCGCAAGATCTCCAGCGGCGAAGGCGTCGAGCGCACCTTCCAGACCTACAGCCCGCTGATCGCCAGCATCGAGGTCAAGCGCCGCGGCGACGTGCGCCGTGCCAAGCTGTACTACCTGCGCGAGCGCAGCGGCAAGTCGGCGCGCATCAAGGAAAAGCTGCGCACCAAGACGGTGGCTGCGGCGCCCGCCGCGCAGTAAGGGCTTCGCGCCCCGCGCAAAACCGCCGCCGGCCTCGTGCCCGCGGCGGTTTTTCCTTTTCCCCCCACCTGACATGTCCTCCGACCCGCTCACGCCGAACACCCCGACCTTCGTCCCCTTCTCGAAGATCCCCAACTTCGACCCACGGGCCGTGCCGGTGACTGGCATCGACGCCCACCTGCCGCCAGTTCCGGCCAGCCGGCTCGATCCTGCCGTGCTGCGCGCCCGCTTCCTCGAGGACCGCCCCTGGACGCCGGAACTGCGGTCCGAGCCGCCCTTCAGCGACCGCGAACTCGCGGCCGCCGCGGTGCTGGTGCCCATCGTCGCCCGTGAGCAACCCACGGTGCTGCTGACCGAGCGCACCACGCACCTGAGCACCCACTCCGGCCAGATCGCCTTCCCCGGCGGCCGGCGCGACCCCACCGACCGCGACCTGGCCCACACGGCGCTGCGCGAAGCCGAAGAGGAGATCGGCCTGGACCCCCGCCAGGTCGAAGTGATCGGCCACCTGCCCACCTACACCACGGGCACCCGCTTCGTGGTCACGCCGGTCATCGCCCTCGTCGATCCCGGCCACCGCCTGGTGCTCAATGCCTACGAGGTCGCCGATGCGTTCGAAGTACCGCTGGCCTTCCTCATGAACCCGGCGCACCATCGCCGCCACCGTGTCGAGGTGTTCGGCTCGGAACGCGAGTTCCTCTCCATGCCGTACCACCAGGCCAGCGTCGAGCGGTTCATCTGGGGCGCGACGGCGGGCATGCTGCGCAACCTGTATCGCTGCCTGGCGGCTTGAGGGTTTGACGGGACTTTGTGGTTTCAACCCGGGCGCCCACCCGATGAGGCGCTTCGAAGACGCCTCGCTTATCATCCCAGGATGAGCTTTTTCGCCATCCTGTTCGCGCTGCTGATCGAACAGGTGCGGCCGTTGGCGCGCCAGAACCCCATCCACGCGCTGCTGCGGGTGTGGGCCCGCTGGGTGAGCAAGAACTTCGACGCCGGCAAGCCGCATCATGGCTGGGTGGCCTGGACGCTGGCGGTGGCGGTGCCGGCGGTGGTGGCCACGGGCGTGCACCTGGTCCTGCTTCGCTTTCTGGGGTGGCCCTTTGCCATGCTCTGGAGCATCCTGGTGCTCTATGCCACGCTCGGATTCCGGCAGTTCAGCCACCATTTCACCGCCATCCGTGACGCCCTCGATGCGGGCGACGAGCAGCAGGCGCGGGTGCTGCTGGCCGACTGGCAGCGGGTCGACGCGGTCCAGTTGCCGCGCAGCGAGGTGGTGCGCCACGTCATCGAGTACTCCGTGCTGGCCGCCCACCGCCACGTGTTCGGCGTGCTGGCCTGGTTTTCCATCCTCGCGGCCCTGGGCCTTGGCCCTGCGGGGGCCGTGCTCTACCGGCTGGCAGAGTTCGTGACACGCTACTGGCCCCACCGCAACCTGTCGGGCGTGCAGCCGGTCAGCACCTCGCTGCAGACCGCCTCGGCACGCGCCTGGCATGCGCTGGACTGGGTGCCCGCACGGATCACCGCGGTCGGCTTTGCGGTGGTGGGCAGCTTCGAGGAAGCGATCGACTGCTGGCGCCATCACGCACAGCGGTTCCCGAACGACAACGACGGCGTGGTGCTGGCAGCCACCTCCGGCGCCATCGGCGTGCGGCTCGGGGGCGAGGCCCTGCGTTCGGCCTATGCGTCCCCCACGGCGCAGGCCCTGCACGCCCCGGCGCCGCCGTCGGCCACCTTCCTGGACAGCGAGAGCACGCCGGGCCGCGAGGCCGAGGTCGGGCACCTGCGAAGCGTGGTCGGGCTGGTGTGGCGCTCGGTCGTGCTGTGGATGGTGCTGCTGGCGCTGCTGACGCTGGCGCGGCTGCTGGGGTAGCAGGCCGCTAGGGCTGCGGCAGCGCCTCCACCGCGTCGATGGCCAGCAGCAAGGTCGCGGCGTTCCAGCTCTGGCCCGGCATGCCCCCCGGCGCAAGCGATTGGCCGTGGAACCACTCGGTGAATCGCCAGCCATCCGCCTCATTCAGCGCCATCAGCCGCGCGAGCGCCTGACGCGCCAGGTCGGCAAGTCCCGCGCGCGCCAGCGCCTGTACCCAGAAGCCGCCGACGAAAGGCCAGATGCCGCCGTTGTGGTACTGGTGCGGC
>DAIMZU010000103.1:0-7627 GCA_036733845.1 Ramlibacter sp. | reverse complement strand
GTGCAGGACCGCCTGCTCGAGCGAAATCCAGGACTGCGGGAGCCCTTGGGCAGACAGCTTCAGGACCTTCAAGCAACGCCTCCTTTTCCAGTGGGAACGGGCAAAGCACGGGACAGGTGTCAAACGCGTGGACAATATTACCTGTTTCAAGTGATCAGTCCGTGTCGGCGGGGAATGCCTGTGCGCGTCGGACTGCTATCAAAAAAGTATCAGGGCGTCGATGCGCATCTTCCGAGGCTTCCACCATCCGGGCATTGCCCCCGCCTGCGCGCTCACCATCGGCAACTTCGACGGCGTGCACCGGGGCCACCAGGCCATGCTCGCGCTGCTCAGCAGCGAGGCAAGGCATCGCGGCGTGCCCAGCTGCGTGCTCACGTTCGAACCGCACCCCCGGGACTACTTCGCCGCGATCCAGCGAAAACCCGAACTCGCCCCCGCGCGCATTGCCACGCTGCGCGACAAGCTGTGCGAGCTCGCAGCCTGCGGCGTCGACCAGTGCGTGGTGCTGCCCTTCGACGCCCGTCTGTCCAGTCAGTCACCGGATGCATTCATCGACGAGGTCCTGGTGCGCGGACTGGGCGTCCGGTACGAGCTGGTCGGCGACGATTTCCGCTTCGGTGCACGCCGGGCTGGCGACTACGCCATGCTCGACGCTGCCGGCGCGGCCCGCGGCTTCGACGTGGCCCGCATGAACAGCTACGAGGTGCACAGGCTGCGGGTGTCCAGCTCGGCGGTGCGTGAGGCGCTGGCTCGCGCCGACATGCGGACCGTGGCCGAACTGCTGGGGCGGCCTTATGGCATCAGCGGCCACGTGGTGCACGGGCGAAAGCTGGGCCGTGAGCTCGGCCGCAGCGACCGGCTGCCGGGGGGCTTTCGCACGCTCAACCTGCGGTTTTCCCACTGGAAACCCGCGGCCAGCGGCATCTTCGCGGTGCACGTCCACGGACTGTCCGAAGCGCCGCTCGAGGGCGTGGCGAACCTCGGGGTACGGCCCTCGCTGGACCCGCAGGACGCCAACGGCGGGCGCGTGCTGCTCGAGACCCACTGCTTCGACTGGCCGGCGCAGCTGGGCCCGGAAGGCGCCTACGGTAAAATCATCCGGGTGGACCTGCTGCACAAACTGCATGACGAGCTGAAGTACGAGGGCCTCGACCAGCTCACCGCGGGCATCGCGCGCGACTGCGTCGATGCACGCGCCTTCTTCGCGTCCACGCGCCGCCAGACCACGCGCGACCGAATTTAACCGGCCGCGTCCCATCCGCCGGCCACCGACAGGCTCACGGCGGACTCCCGGACGCACCCCCGGCCTGCAGCCCCCGCCGTTCGGGCTGAGCTTGTCGAAGCCCCCGCGCCGCACACCGGCGCCCACGACGCCTGACCCATGCCCGAGAACAAGACCGACTACCGCGCCACGCTCAACCTGCCCGAGACGCCCTTTCCGATGCGCGGCGACCTCCCGAAGCGGGAGCCTGCCTGGGTGAAGGAGTGGGAGGACCAGGGCCTGTACAAGCGCCTGCGCGAAGCGCGCTGCGGCCGCGAGAAGTTCGTGCTGCACGACGGGCCGCCCTATGCCAACGGGCAGATCCACATGGGGCACGCGGTCAACAAGATCCTCAAGGACATGATCGTCAAGTCGCGCCAGCTCAAGGGCATGGATGCGGCCTACATTCCCGGCTGGGACTGCCATGGCCTGCCGATCGAGAACGCCATCGAGAAGAAGCACGGGCGCAACCTGCCGCGCGACGAGATGCAGGCCAGGAGCCGCGCCTTCGCGACCGAGCAGATCGCCCTGCAGATGGCCGATTTCAAGCGGCTGGGCGTGCTCGGCGACTGGGACCACCCCTATCGCACCATGGACCCGCGCAACGAGGCCGACGAGATCCGCGCCTTCAAGCGCGTGATCGAGCGCGGCTTCGTCTACCGCGGCCTCAAGCCGGTGTACTGGTGCTTCGACTGCGGCTCCTCGCTGGCGGAGTTCGAGATCGAGTATGCGGACAAGAAGTCCCAGACGCTGGACGTCGGCTTCGAGGCGGCCGATCCGGCGCGGGTGCTCTCGGCCTTCGGGGTGGATGGAGCGGGGCTCAGCCCGAACGGTGATGACCCCATCTTCATCGTCATCTGGACCACCACCGCCTGGACCCTTCCCGCCAACCAGGCCCTGAACCTCAATCCCCAGATCGCCTACGCGCTGGTCCAGACGCCCCGCGGCCGGGTGATCGTGGCCGAATCGCTGGTCGACCAATGCCTGGCGCGCTGGCAACTCGAAGGCCACGTGCTGGCCGTGGTGCCTGGCGAGAAGCTCGCCGGCCTCGAATTCCGTCATCCGCTGCACGACGTCGACGCTGGCTTCCGGCGCAAGGCCCCGGTGATCCTGGCCGACTACGCCACCGCCGAGGACGGCACCGGCATCGTCCACTCCTCGCCCGCCTACGGCCTGGACGACTTCAACAGCTGCGTCGCCCACGGCATGGCCTACGACCAGATCCTGAATCCGGTGCAGGGGCACGGCAGCTATGCGGCCGACTTCCCCCTATTCGGCGGGCAGAACATCTGGAAGGCCGTGCCGGGCATCATCGATACCCTGCGGGCGGCCGGCCGGCTGTTCGCCACCGAAGGCATCTCGCACAGCTACCCCCACTGCTGGCGCCACAAGACGCCCGTCATCTACCGCGCGGCGGCCCAGTGGTTCATCCGGATGGACGAAGGCGAAGGCGTGTTCACCCGCGACAAGGCGCCGGCCACCCTGCGCCAGATGGCGCTCGAGGCCATCGAGCAGACGCGTTTCTTCCCCGAGAACGGCAAGGCACGCCTGCGCGACATGATCGCCAACCGGCCCGACTGGTGCATCTCGCGCCAGCGCAGCTGGGGCGTGCCGCTGCCCTTCCTGCTGCACAAGGAAACCGACGAGCTGCACCCGCGCACCATGGACATCCTGGACATTGCGGCGCAGATGGTCGAGGCGGGCGGCATCGAAGCCTGGTCCAAGGCCACGCCCGAGGACGTCCTGGCGCGCCTGGGCTGCGCCGCCGACGCGCCGCACTATGCCAAGAGCACCGACATCCTCGAAGTCTGGTTCGACTCGGGCACGACCCACACCACCGTGCTCCGGGGCTCGCACGCCGGCGCCGGGCACGAGAGCGGCCCCGAGGCCGACCTGTACCTCGAGGGGCATGACCAGCACCGCGGCTGGTTCCACAGCTCGCTGCTGACCGCCTGCGCCATGTACGGGCGCGCGCCCTACCGCGGCCTGCTCACGCACGGCTTCACCGTGGACAGCCAGGGCCGCAAGATGTCCAAGTCCCTGGGCAACGGCGTCGATCCGCAGGAGACCAGCCGCAAGCTCGGGGCCGAGATCATCCGCCTGTGGGTGGCCGCCTCGGACTACTCCGGGGACATCGCTGGCGACGACAAGATCCTCGCCCGGGTGGTGGACGCCTACCGCCGCATCCGCAACACGCTGCGCTTCCTGCTGGCCAACGTGAGCGATTTCGATCCGGCGCGTGACGCGGTGCCCCAGGCCGAGCTCCTCGAGATCGACCGCTGGGCGCTCGCCCGGGCGGCCCAGTTCCAGGCCGAGGTGCTGGCCCACTACGAGGTCTACGAATTCCACCCTGTCGTGGCCAAGCTCCAGGTGTACTGCTCCGAAGACCTGGGCGCCTTCTACCTGGATGTGCTCAAGGACCGGCTGTACACCACCGCGCCGGGGTCGCACGCGCGACGCAGCGCGCAGACCGCGCTGTGGAACATCACCAACGCCATGCTGCGGTGGATGGCCCCGTTCCTGAGCTTCACCGCCGAAGAAGCCTGGAAGCTGTTCGGCCACTCCGACTCCATCTTCTTCGAGACCTACGCCGAAATCGGCGGCCCGGACGAGGCGCTGCTCGAACGCTGGGCACGCATCCGGCAGGTGCGCGAACTCGCCAACAAGGAGGTCGAGGCCCTGCGCGAGAAGGGCGAAGTCGGCTCCTCGTTGCAGGCGCGGCTGCGCATCACGGCGCCGCCCGCGGACCACGCCCTGCTCGCCAGCCTCGGCGACGACCTGAAGTTCGTCTTCATCACCTCGGGCGTCGAACTGGTGGAGGGGGACACCCTGGCGGTGCAGGCCCGGGCTTCGGCCGACGCCAAGTGCGAGCGCTGCTGGCACTGGCGTGCGGACGTCGGCGCCGACCCCGCGCACCCGGCGATCTGCGGTCGCTGCGTGAGCAACCTGCATGGCGCGGGCGAAGCCCGCGCGCACGCCTGATGACCGCGCGCTCCGTGGGTGCCGGTCGGCGGGCCGGCGCCGGGCAGGGGATGCTGCCCTGGCTCGCGCTGGCCGTGCTGATCTTCCTGGCCGACCAGTTCACGAAGGTGCTGATCCTGGGCTACTTTCGCCTCGGGGACTCCACCACGATCACCTCCTTCTTCAACCTCGTCCGGGTGCACAACACCGGGGCCGCCTTCTCGTTCCTGGCTTCGGCCTCGGGCTGGCAGCGCTGGTTCTTCACTGCAGTGGGAGTCGGCGCGGCGGTGTTCATCGTATGGCTGCTCCGCTCTCACGGTGGCCAGCGGCTGTTCGCGTTTTCCCTGGCCTGCCTGCTCGGGGGCGCCGTCGGCAACGTGGTCGACCGCCTGCTCCACGGCTACGTGGTGGACTTCATCCAGCTGCACTATGGGGGCTGGTACTTTCCCTCATTCAACATTGCGGACATGGCCATCACGGCCGGCGCCGTGGGCCTGATCCTGGACGAATTCCTCCGCGTGCGGCGCAGCCGGTGACGCGCGCCCACCGCCGTACGCACCCGCTGGCCGGGTGCGCCGCCACACCCCGCACGGGACGTGCGGCGGCGTATGATTTCCCCGATACATGAAGCACCTGCTCAACCTGCTTGCGGCGGTGGCCCTCCTGGTGTGGGGAACCTACCTGGTACGCACCGGCATCCTGCGCGTCTTCGGAGGAAGCCTGCGCAACATCCTGGCCCGCAGCATGGCCAACCGGCCGATGGCAGCCCTGGCCGGACTGGGCGTCACCTCGCTCGTTCAGTCCAGCACCGCCACCGCGCTCATCATCTCGGCCTTCGTCGGGCAGGGGCTGGTCGGCCTGCCGATGGCGCTGGCGGTGATGCTCGGGGCCGACGTCGGCAGCGCCTTCGTGGCGGTGGTCTTCTCGCTCGACCTGTCCTGGCTCTCGCCCCTGTTCATCTTCGTGGGGGTGGTGCTGTTCATCTCGCGCCAGGCCTCGCCGGCCGGCCGCTTCGGGCGCGTGCTGATCGGACTCGGGCTGATGCTGCTCGCGCTGCGTCTGGTGACCGAATCCACCGTCATCATCGTGCAGTCTCCGGCGGTACAGGCCATGCTGCTGTCGCTGTCCAGCGACCTGCTGCTCGAGATCACCGTGGGCGCTGCACTGACCATCGCAGCCTACTCCAGCCTGGCCATCGTGCTGCTGACCGCCACGCTGGCGGCTTCGGGCGCCATTCCGATGGACGTCGCCCTGGGGCTGGTGATCGGCGCGAACGTGGGCGGCGGACTGCTGGCGGTCATCGCCACCCTGCGCTCTCCGGTGCCCGCGCGCCACGTGCCCCTGGGCAACCTGGTGTTCAAGCTGGGGGGCGTGCTGGCCGCGGCGCCCTTCGTTCCGATGTGGCTGGCCTACGTCCATCCCCACCTGGGCGGGCCTGCCACCGTGGTCATGTTCCACCTGGCCTTCAACGCCTGCGTGGCCCTGCTCTTCATCGCCTTCACGCATCCCGTGGCCCGCCTGGTGGTACGCTGGCTTCCAAAGCCCCAGGATGGACTGCTGGCCGGTCGCCCGCACCACCTCGATCCCTCGGCCCTCACCACGCCCTCGCTGGCGATCTCCTGCGCTGCGCGCGAGGCCCTGCACCAGGCCGACGTGGTCGAGACCATGATGGTCGGCATGCTGCGCGTGATCGAGACCGACGACCTGCGGCTTGCCGGCGAGTTGCGCAAGATGGACGACACCGTCGACCAGCTCTATTCGGCCATCAAGTACTACCTGACCAAGATCTCGCGCGAGGCCCTCGGCGAAGCCGAAAGCCGCCGCTGGACGGACATCATCAGCTTCACCATCAACATGGAGCAGATCGGCGACATCGTCGAGCGCATCCTCATCGACGTCGAGGACAAGAAGATCAAGCAGGGCCGCCGGTTCTCGGACGCCGGCATGGCCGAGATCCGCGAACTGCACGAGCGCCTCGTGGCCAACCTGCGGCTGGGCATGAGCGTCTTCCTCAACGGCTCTGTGCGCGACGCGCACAAACTGCTCGAGGAAAAGGCGCGCTTCCGCGACCTGGAGCACACCTATGCACGGACCCACCTCGAGCGGCTGACGGACCGCACGCGGCAAAGCATCGAAACCAGCTCGCTCCACCTCGACCTGATCAGCGACCTCAAGCGAATCAATTCGCACATCTGCTCGATCGCGTATCCCATCCTCGACTCGGTCGGAGCGCTGGCACCCAGCCGCCTCAAGCAGGTGCTGCCCGAGGAGCCGGCTCGCTCCCTCTGAGAAGCCGGCCCGAACCACCATGTACCAGGCGCTGACGCCGCGTAACGCCATCCTGCTGACGCTGCCGCCGCTGCTGTGGGCCGGCAACGCGGTGGTGGGCCGCATCGCCAGCGACTTCGTGCCGCCCATCACGCTGAATGCGCTGCGCTGGGCGCTCACCTTCGTCCTGCTGCTGCCCCTGGCGGCCTGGGTGCTGCGCCCCGGCAGCGGGCTGTGGCCGCGCTGGCGGCACTACGGACTGCTCGGCCTCCTCAGCGTGGGCCTGTACAACGCCTTGCAGTACCTCGCGCTGCGCACCTCGACCCCGGTCAACGTGACGCTCGTCGGCTCCAGCATGCCGGTGTTCATGCTGGCGATCGGCGCGCTGTTCTTCGCCCACCGGCCGACGCCCCGCCAGATCGGAGGCGCCGGGCTGTCCATGGTCGGCGTGCTGATCGTGCTGGCCCACGGCGAGCTCGCGCGGCTCGCTGCGATCCGGCTGGTGCCCGGCGACGTCTACATGCTGCTGGCCACCGCCGCCTGGGCCTGGTACAGCTGGCTGCTCACGCGCGTCGCGGCCGACGACCCACGCATCCGCGGGGACTGGGCCGCCTTCCTGCTCGCGCAGGTCGCGCCCGGGATGATGTGGGCCGCGGTTTTCGCGGCCGGCGAGTGGCGCTGGCTGTCACCCGAGCCGATCCGCTGGGGATGGCCGCTGCTGGCGGTACTCGCGTACGTGGCCATCGGGGCGTCGGTCATCGCCTATCGTTCCTGGGGCCTGGGGGTCCAGCGCCTCGGCCCCAACATGGCGGCGGTGTTCGGCAACCTGACGCCGCTGTTCGCGGCGCTGCTGTCCGCCGCCTTCCTGGGCGAGCCGCCGCAACTGCACCATGGTGCGGCCTTCGCCCTGATCGTCGCCGGAATCTGGGTGAGTTCGAGGAAAGCATGAACCGACGGCCCTGGTGCAGCACGCCAACAGCCTGACCGAAAGCTGGCGATCCGCACCGCAGCAGTTGCCCAGCGCGCGCGCGATGCTTAGGATGGGCTGCCCTCCTCGACGCCCATGATCCGCCGCCGCCTCCTCACCCTCGCCGCCGCCCTGCTGCTGCCCACCGCCTGGGCCAGCACGCCCCCGCC
>DAIMZU010000102.1:0-7666 GCA_036733845.1 Ramlibacter sp. | reverse complement strand
CAGTGCGATCGTGCCGGGGATCAGGCGCTTGGGGACGTCCACCGCCCGGAACAGTTCCACCGCGATCGGGTACACCGCAAAGGCCACGACGAAGAGCGAGACGCCGCCGTAGGTGAGCACGGCGCAGGCCAGCACGATCGCCAGCACGGCCCGCCCGGCGCCCAGCCAGTCGACGATGCGCCCGGCGATCACACGGGCGGCGCCCGAGTCCTCCATCAGCTTGCCGAAGATCGCGCCGAGCAGGAACAAGGGAAAGAACAGCGTGACGAAGCCGCCCAGGGCCTTCATGAAGACCTGCGTGTAGCTGGCCAGGAGGGGCGCGTCCGGGCTGAGAAGGACCGCCAGGAGGGCCATCGCCGGGGCGAGGATCAGCACGCTGATGCCCCGGTAGGCCAGCACCATCAGCAGCACCAGCGAAAGCAGGATGGCTGCGATGCTCATCATGGGCAGGCCCTCCGCCCGCCGTGTCCGTTTCCACGGCACCTCATGCGGCCGCCGCCTCGAGGTCGAGCGTGGAGCGGCGCCCAAGGTGGGTGAAGTTCGCGTCGAGCCAATCGTTCGCGGTGCGATATCCGATGCCGTGCAGGCGCTTCAGGAAGACCCATGCGGTGTTGCTCTTGCTGCGGACCCCGAACTGCGATATTTCGGCACTTGCATGGATGCGGTGCAGCTTCAGTGCGGCGATCTGCGCGAACAGGGCCGCCTGCCCCTTCGGCGGCCCCGCTTCCTGCTGCAACGCACGCTGCAGCAGGTGCAGGGTCCGCAGCTCCTTTACCAGGCTGCTGTTGAAGGTGATTTCGTTGACCCGGTCGATGATCTCGGAGGCCCGGCGCGGAAGCTCTTCGCGCCGCGAAGGATTGATCTGAACCAGCAACAGGTCATGCGCGGCGGTATTGGCCACCAGGGGCAGGAGCGACGGATTGGCGACGTAGCCGCCGTCCCAGTAAGCCTCTCCGTCGATCTCGACCGGGCGGAACAGCATGGGCAGGCAGGCCGACGCCATCACAGCGTCGACGGTCAGTTCCGGCTGGCGAAACTCCTTCAGTTCGCCGGTGCGAACGTTGGTGGCCGAAACGAACAGGCGCAGCTTGTCGCAGGCACGGACCCGCTCGAAATCGATCGCGGAGGCGACGATGTCCCGCAGCGGGTTCAGGTCCAGCGGGTTCAACTGCTGGGGGGACAGTGACTGTCCCAGCCAGTCGATATAGGCATTCCACGGCCACGCTGCGCCTGGCCAATGTCCGAAGAATGCAGCCACCCCATGGACGTGGGCCGAGGCGTTGCTGACCCGGCTCCAGAAGCGGGAGAGCGCCTGGCGCGCGCCCTTGCGCCCGCCGGCCATCAGCCCATCCGCCAGCACGACGGCGTTGAGCGCCCCGGCGCTGGTGCCGCTGATGCCATCGATCTCCAGGCGCTCGTCTTCGAGCAGGCGCTCGAGCACGCCCCATGTGAACGCACCATGTGCTCCGCCGCCCTGGAGGGCGAGGTCGATGTGCTTGACGTTGCGCGCAGCCATCGCGCGAGCTTATCCGAGGCGGGACGCGCTGCGGCCGCCGCGCGCTGGCATCGAACCGGCACCCGTGACACCAAAACCCAGCGGATGCGGCCTCAGGCGCTGATGTGTCCCACGCAATCGTCGTAGTCCCGCTGCACCTGCTGCCACAGCGAAACATATGAACGATTGCTCCGCGGCGCGCTCCACCAGGTCCCGTGCGACCGTCCGGCGGACCCCGCGCCTGGCGCTGCTTTCACGGGGAGCGAGAATGGCCTTGCGAACTTCGTCGACCCATACCTACCGGGACCCTACTTCATGCTCAAGTTCTACTACGCCCAGAACACCTGCGCGCTCGCCACCCACCTGGCCCTCGAGTGGGCCGCAGCGCCCTACGAGGCGGTCTGCATCGACTTCAAGACGCAGCAGCAGCGTTCGCCCGACTTCCTCGCGATCAATCCCAAGGGGCGCGTTCCGGCGCTGGTCACCGACCGCGGCGTGCTGACCGAGACGCCCGCCCTGCTGCTCTATGTCGCGCAGATGTTCCCGCAGGCGGGACTGGCGCCGCTCGACGATCCCTTCCTGCTCGCGAAGATGAACGAGTTCAACTCGTACCTGTGTTCGACCGTCCACGTGAACCACGCTCACCGCGGGCGCGGCGTTCGCTGGGCCGACGACGAGTCCGCGTGGGAGTCGATGAAGAAGAAGGTTCCGCAGAACATCGCGGAAAACTTCGAGCTCATCGAAGCGACCTACCTGCAGGGGCCGTGGGTGCTGGGCGAGCGATTCAGTACCGCCGACATGTACCTGTTCACCATCGCACGGTGGATCAAGGTGCACGAGATCGACGTGGCCCGCTTTCCGAAGGTGGCCGCGCACATGCAGCAGATGAATGCGCAGCCACAGGCGCAGAGGGTGCTGGCGCTGCATGGCTGAGAGAGGACCGCTGGAGCCGTCTACCTGCGCAATGCCCGCACCCGCGACAGGTCGGCCTGGGCCTGCTCGCCGAGGCGCTCGGCGACCACCCGCGCGATCCGCGGCAGCGGCCTGCGGGCGCTGATGGCCACGGCGGCGGTCTGGGGCTGCGCGGCCGCATCGTCCAGCGGCACGAAGCGCGCGAGGCCGGCCAGGATTTCGGGCGCTGCATCGATCTCGGACGTCAGGGCCAGGTGGGTGCCGGCGCAGACCAGGCTCTTGACCAGTTGAAGTGAATTCGTCACCAGGGGCGGGCGGGCCTCGGCGAGCAGCCAGGCGTGCCGCCGCTCGAGATAGCGGCGGATGGTCAGCGCCCTGCTCTGGACCGCCATGGGGTACGCGGCGACTTCGTGCAGGGCGACGGATTCACGGCCGGCCAGCGGGTGCGACGAAGCCACCAGGCAGCCGAGCGGCAACTCGGCGGTCCACGTCAGGTGCAGTTCGCGCTGGGGGCGCGTGTTGAACGTGATGGCCACCTCGACTTCTCCGGCGAGGAGGCGGCGCACGGCATCGTCCGGCGTGGCGATGTCCACTTCCAGCACGATGCCAGGATGGTCGCGCGCCAGGGCGGCGGCAAACGCCGGCAACAGCCCATTGGCATGGCTGTCCATGGCAGCCAGCCGCACCTGCCCCTGGTGGACGCCCTGCAGGTGCTTGAGTTCGGACAGGGTGCGCTGAAGATCCGTGCGCCAGCGCTGGGCGAGCGCCAGCACCACCTCGCCCGCAGCCGTGAGGCGCATCCCGCGCGGCTCGCGGTCGAACAGCGGCAGGCCGAGCTCCTCCTCGAGTTGCAGCAGTTGCCGGTCGATGGCCGAAGCCGAGATGGTCACGTCCCGGGCAGCCGCCTGGATGGAGCCTGTTTGCGCCACCGCCACCAGGTAACGGAGCACGCGCGGGTTCAGGGAGCTGGCCATTGCATTGCCTGAAAGTGAATGGACTGTGCCAAATTATGTGATGGACAGCAATGCTCTACACCCCCCAGACTGCTGCATATGCCCGAGCTTCCCGCAGGCGCAGCCGAAAACCCGGACCGACTGGCACGGGACGACTTCATCCGGCGCTTCGGCGGCGTGGTCGAACACGCCCCGTGGGTGGCCGAACGCGCCTGGGCGCGCAGGCCCTTCGGCGACATCGCAGGCCTGGCACGTGCACTGGAGGCCGAGATCCTGTCCGCGCCGCGCCAGGAGCAACTGTCACTGCTGAACGGACACCCTGAACTGGCAGGACGCGAGGCGGTCGCCGGCGACATGACCCCCGAATCCACCGGCGAGCAAGGACGGCTGGGGCTGCTCTCGCTCACGCGCGAAGCGCTGCACGACCTGCAGGCCCTGAACCAGGCCTACCGCGAGCGCTTCGGCTTTCCGCTCATCGTCGCCCTGCGGCTGCATTCCGGCCTGGACTCCGTACTCGCGCAGGGACGGCTGCGTCTGGCCCATGACCCCGAGGCCGAACGGGCCGCGGCCTTGCAACAGGTCTGCCAGGTCATGCGTGGCCGCCTGGAGCGCCTGTCCGATCCCTCCGATCCCGCCTGACTCCCGAAAGGACTCTCCATGCTCCACCGCCGCCAACTGCTCCAGGCCGCCGGCGCCGCCTCGCTGCTGCCGCTGGCCCACCTGCAAGCCCATGCGCAGGGCTACCCCGGCAAGCCGATCCGCCTCATCGTCACCTTCGCGCCTGGGGGGTCGTCGGACATCGTGGCCCGCCTGATGCAACCGGGACTGCAGGAGAGGCTCGGACAACCGGTGCTCGTCGAGAACAAGCCCGGCGGGGGTGGAACGATCGGCGGTGGTGAAGTGGCGCGGGCCGCGGCCGACGGCTACACGCTGCTGCTGTCCAATACCGCGCCGATCAGCATCTCTCCGTTCATGCTGACGCAACCCAGCTACGACCCGGTCAAGCAGTTCACCCATGTGGCCTACATTGGCGCCGTGCCCAATGTGTTCGTGGTCCATCCTGCGGTGCCGGCAAAGTCCATGAACGAACTGGTCGATTGGATTCGTGCGCAGACCCGACCCGTGAACTTCGGCTCGGGCGGCGTCGGGTCGATCGGGCACATCGTGGGCGAGCTGTTCAAGCAGGAGTACAAGCTCAGGATGGAGCACGTGCCCTATCGCGGCTCGGCCCCCATGAGCACCGACCTGCTGGGCGGGACACTGCAGTTCGCGATCGACACCCTCACCCAGAACGTGCCCCATATCCGGGAAGGCAAGTTGCGGGGCATCGCCGTCACCTCGCGCAGCCGCATGCCGCTGGCTCCCGACATCCCGACCGTGGCCGAGGCAGGCTATCCCAAGCTGGTCGCGGAGAACTTCCTCGGCATCTCCGCACCGGCGGGCGTTCCGCGGGAGGTGGTGGACAAAGTTCACCGGGCTGCCACCGAAGTGCTGGCGCGGCCGGAGATCATCAAGCGAATGGACGACCTCGGCGTTGCCCTGGCCAGGATGACGCCAGCGGAGTTCGACCAGTTCGTGGCCCGCCAGGTGGCCGAGTGGGCGCCCGCCGTCCGCGCATCCGGTGCGAGGCTCAACTGATGAACGGAGGCATCTCCGTCCACTGCGTGGACGTGGCGCGCGGCCGGGTGGCCGTCGGGTTGCCGGTGCGGCTGGCACGGCTCGACGGCAGCATCCTTGCCGAAGGGCGCATCGGACCGAAGGGCCTGTGGGAGGAGCCCATCCTGATGTCCGATGCCATCGGCACCGGCGGCTACCAGGTCAGCTTCGACGTCGGGGGCTTCTACCGCGCCGCAGGGGTCGAGGTGCCAACGCCGGCGTTCCTCGAGGTGGTGCGCTACGACTTCCACGTCTGCGATGCGGCGCAGCACTGGCACCTGCCCTTCAAGTTCACGCCGTGGGGCTATTCGCTGTTCCGCGGCGGTGCGTGATCGGTCTGTCCTGCAGGGTGGGCGCATCCCACGCCGCCGACGATTCATAGAATCGTCACAATGGACAAGTACCAGGAGATGCGCGTCTTCGCTGCCGTCGTCGATGCGGGCAGTTTCGTGGCGGCCTCCGACGCCCTGGGAATCTCCAAGGCAGCCACGTCCCGCTACGTGTCGGACCTGGAGCAACGGCTTGGCGCCCGGCTCCTGCATCGCACGACGCGCAAGCTCTCGCTGACGTCCGAAGGCGAGGTGTTCCTCGCCCGCTGCCGCGACATCCTGGCCAGCATCGAAGCATCCGAGGACGAGATCTCGACCCGCAGCGACACCGCCAGCGGACCGCTGAAGGTGAGCGTCCCCGTGAGCTTTGGCGTGCTGCACCTGGCGCCGCTGTGGAGCGAGTTCCTCGAGAGCCATCCCCGCGTGACCCTGGATGTCCAGATGGCCGACCGCCTGGTCGACCTCGTGGACGAAGGCTTCGACCTGGCCGTGCGGATCGCCCGCCTGCCCGACTCGTCGCTCGTCTCGCGCCGCCTGGCCACGACGCGGCTGGTCCTCTGCGCCTCTCCTGCCTACCTCGAGCGGCGCGGCGTCCCCGCCCATCCTTCGGAACTGGCGCAGCACGATGTCATCGGCTACAGCCTTCTCGTGGCCAGCGACCAATGGCAGTTCACCGGGCCCGACGGGCCGGTGAACGTCAAGGTCCGCCCGAGGCTGTGGTCCAACAATGGTGACAGCTGCGTCGCGGCGGCCCTGCGAGGCACGGGCATCCAGCTGCAGCCCACCTTCCTCATCGCCCCGGAGCTCGAATCCGGCCGCCTGGTGGAGGTGCTTCCCCAGTTCCGCTCGGCGGAACTGGGGGTCTATGCGGTCTATCCATCCCGCAAGTTCGTCCTGCCCAAGGTACGCGCGCTGGTGCGCTTCCTGTCAGATAAGCTTGCCGAGCCGCCGTGGTGAAGCGGCCACCGGGCAAAGCCTGCATGAGGCACGCAGGTCGCGCGCGGCGCGCGCCCATTGCGCCCGCCGCGAGGGGCCCACACAATGGAGCCGTCCTCATCTCAAGCAGTACCCATGAAGACCACGCCCGTCATCGCCGCCACTGTGTTGTGGCTTGCCACCGCCACCGCCTGGGCGCAGGCCGCCCCCAGCACCTGCGAAGCCACGGCCAGCGAGAAGAAGCTCGCCGGGGCTGCCAGGACGTCGTTCATGAAGAAGTGTGAGTCCGACGCGCGGGCGCGGTGCGACACCGCTGCCGCCGAGAAAAAGCTGGCGGGCGCAGCGAAGAACAGCTTCACGCGCAAGTGCGTGAAGGATGCAGTCGGAGAGTCCGCCAAGGGCTGATCCGCTGCGTGTGCGGAACCGGCCGCGCGCCGCCTGTCAGCGCGAGAGCGCCGGGGTCGTTCAATCAGCGACTGCCGGCGCGCTCGAAAGCGCCTCCCGTATCCTGTCGCGCAGCCCGCTGCGGCGTGCAGCCATCCCACGGAGGGCTGCGCCCAGTGCCTGCGCCGACGCGTGCACGACCACACGCTCGCGTGCGCGGGTCACACCGGTGTACACGAGTTCGCGCGTGACCACCTTGGCCTCCTGGACCGGCAGCACGAGCAGCACCTCGTCGAACTCGGAGCCCTGGGACTTGTGGACCGTCAGGGCGAAAGCCGTCTCATGACGGGGCATGCGGGCCGGCGGTACCCGGCGCCAGCCGCCGGACTCGGCGAAGTGCACCATCAACTGCCCGTCGGGGCCCGGAAGCGTGATGCCGATGTCACCGTTGAACAGCTTCATCGTGTAGTCGTTGACGAGCACCATCACCGGCCGGCCCGCGTACCACTCGCCGCGACCGGCGTCACGCAGGACGGAGCGGACGTGGTCCGTCAGCTGACGGTTCAGTGCCTCCACGCCCTGCGGGCCCTCGCGGACGGCGCACAGGACGCGAAACCGTGCGAAGGCCGCGGCCGCGGCCTGCACATTTCCAGCATCCTGCGCGAGCGCATCGAGGAAGGGCTGGTACCCGCGCTGCGCGATCTCCAGTGCCGAGCCTTTGGCTTGCCAGCTCAGCTGCGGGTCGGTGTTCCCCTCGAGCCAGGAGAGCGCGTGGTCGGCGTCCCCACTGCGGATGGCGCTGGCGAAGCGCCCGATGGCGGAGTGCTCGGGGAAGCGGTGGCTGGTGGTGAGCCAGGTCACGGGCAGCAGGTCGGGGTCGGAGGAGATCTCGGCGAAGACGGCGCCCGTCTCGACCGCGGACAGCTGGTCCTTGTCGCCGAGCAGCACGACGCGCGCGCCCGGTGGAACGGCCTCGAGGACGCGCGTGGCCAGCGCCAGGT
>DAIMZU010000101.1:0-7770 GCA_036733845.1 Ramlibacter sp. | reverse complement strand
AAAGGCGGCATCCGCCTGTGGCGGATGCCGGAGAATCCGGGGCGGACCTTGCGGTCCGCGGAAAAAAGGCGCGGGGGAGCCCCGCGCCAGGGTCGTGCATCAGGAGGACCGCATTCAGAACACCTGACCGGAGCACTTCTTGGTCTTGGTGTTGTAGTTGCCGCACTTCAGCTTCACCCAGTCGGCTTCGATGTCCTTGCTGCCCGGCAGGAAGTCGGACCAGGCATCACCCGGCACCAGTCCCTTGGTGCGCCAGACGGTGGCGAACTGGCCGTCTTCCTGGATTTCACCGATCAGCACCGGCTTCGTGATGTGGTGATTGGGCAGCATTTCGGAGATGCCGCCGGTAAGGTTGGGCACCTTCACGCCGATGATGGCGTCAACCACCTTGTCGGTTGCCGTGCTCTTGGCTTTTTCGACGGCCTTCACCCACATGTTGAAGCCGATGTAGTGCGCCTCCATCGGGTCGTTGGTCACGCGCTTCGGGTTCTTGATGTACGTCTTCCACTTCTTGATGAACTCGGCATTGGCCGGGCTTTTCTCGCTCATGAAGTAGTTCCAGGCAGCGAGGTGGCCCACCAGCGGCTTGGTGTCTATGCCCGACAGCTCTTCTTCACCTACCGAGAAGGCCACGACCGGAATTTTCTCGGCAGAGATGCCCTGGTTGCCGAGTTCCTTGTAGAAGGGCACGTTGGCATCGCCATTGATGGTGGACACCACGGCGGTCTTCTTGCCGGATGAGCCGAACTTCTTGATGTCCGACACGATCGACTGCCAGTCGGAGTGACCGAAAGGCGTGTAGTTGATCATGATGTCGGCCGGTGCCACGCCCTTGGCCTTCAGATAGGCCTCGAGAATCTTGTTCGTGGTGCGCGGGTAGACATAGTCGGTGCCGGCCAGCACCCAGCGTTTGACACCCTGTGCCATCAGGTAGTCGACCGCAGGGATGGCCTGCTGGTTGGGCGCGGCGCCGGTATAGAACACATTGCGCGAGGATTCTTCGCCCTCGTACTGCACCGGGTAGAACAGGATGCCGTTCAGTTCCTCGATGACCGGCAGCACCGACTTGCGCGACACCGATGTCCAGCAGCCGAAGATGGCCGCCACTTTCTCTTTCTGCATGAGTTCGCGAGTCTTTTCGGCAAACAGCGGCCAGTTGGACGCCGGGTCCACCACGACCGGCACGATCTTCTTGCCGAGCAGCCCGCCCTTCTTGTTCTGCTCGTCGATCAGCATCAGCATCGTGTCTTTCAGGGTGGTCTCCGAAATCGCCATCGTGCCCGACAGCGAGTGCAGAATGCCAACCTTGATCACGTCTTCGGCTTTGGCCGCCATGCTGCCAAGACCAAGGCCAACCGCCATCAGGCCGGCGGTGACGCCTTTCATCACGCTCTTGAGTTTCATGTTGTGTGTGCTCCGTTCCGTTTGGCGAAGGGGGGTTACAGCGTCATCAACTGAAGGCCGAGGCCGATCTGGGTGTTGTCTTCCTTGCCGGCGGGCGCGGTGTCCGAGAAGGAGGTGTCTTTCACGAACAGGCTGAGGCGGCAGTTATAGGACTTGACGATGTAGTTCAGGTTGAATTCGGCCGTGTCCTGCTCGTAATCAGCGGTGTTGCCATCCTCGAAGCTGGCGGTGCCGAACTTGGCGACAAACTGCAGCTTGCCCGGGCCCACCGGTGTCGGCAGCAAGTAGCCGCCAAGCACGAAGTAGCCATCACCGCTCGCGAAATCGCTGTTGTAGCCGCCGAGCTCCTCATACTTGATGTATTCGGCTTCCAGGCTGAGCGCACCTCCGTCACCAACCTTCTTTTCCAGCAGGAAGTCGATGTTGCTGGTGGACTTGCTTTCGACCACGTTGGTTGCAATGCCAACGGCAAGTATGTCTTTCGAGCCGTAATAGGTGCTGCTCAGGTAATAGCCGGGTTCGGCATCCCAGAAGTTGTATTGCGCACGTGCGGCCATCATGACTTCGTTCTCGCCTTTCGTGCGCGGGATGTCGAAAAGGCCGGCGGAAAGCTTCAGCTTCTGGTCTGCGTAGTCGCCCCAGTAGGCAACACCATCGGCGCGGCCGAAAGCCACAAACTCGTAGCCGTCCTGCACGCCATCAGTAGCGAAGTTCCAGTGATTGGCGAAGTAGGCGCCGGTGCTGTTGGCGCGGTCGGTGGGCGGGAGGAAGCGACCGGCCCAGATATTGAAGCCGGGGCTCAGCTCGAACTGTGCAATGGCGTCCTGCACCTGAACGTTCTGGTTGCTGCTGTCGTATTCCGTGCTCAGGCTGAACTTGATTTTTTCGGTGAGCTTGCTGTTCAGGTAGACCGACAAGCTGTTGAGTGCGAAGTCAGACGTACTGCCGCTGGTGTCGAAGTCCGTGTAGACGAAGCTGGTGCGCAGGCTGGCGGCAATGGTGGTGTCCGGAATCTTGACTTCGGCTGCCTGGGCGACGCTGCCCATGGCCGCTGTCAGCGCCAGGGGCACGCCGAGCAGCAATTTTCCCCGGTTAAAACGCAACGTGATGCTCATGGTTCATCTCCTTTGATGACCGAAAAGAACCGGGGAGCTGGTCAGTTCTCGCCCGAAACGGTGCTCACGCACCGGATTCCGTATCGCTGCCCAGTTGCTCTCTCGCACTGTGCAGCATGTGCAGGGTTATCTTGCGCACCTCGGCCTTGCTCTCTTCGATATGCGTTTTCAGCAAGAGCTGTGCCTGGTCACTGCGCCGCTCGAGAACGGCACGAAGGATTTTTCCGTGCTCGACATAGGTAGCCTCGACACGGGACGTCTTGGTGAAGTCCAGGCGACGGATGATGCGGATGCGTTCGGTAATCCCTTGGTGCATGCGTGCCATTTCCTGGTTGCCAGTGGCCTCGACCAGCATGTTGTGAAAACGCTCATCCAGCGCGGATACGGTCTGCGCGTCCTGGATGCGTTCCGCCGGCGTCACCAGCCAGATGCGCTTCAGATCATCGAGAAGGGGTGACCGGCTCTGCTGCTCACAGAGTTTTTTCACGGCCGCCAGCTCGAGAATGATGCGCAGGTCATAAATGTCCTCGAAGAAGCGGAAATCGAAGGGCTTGACCTGCCAGCCGGCGCGATAAAGCACATCCACATAGCCGTCGCGTTGCAGCCGGTAGAGCGCCTCGCGCACCGGCGTGCGGCTGGCTTCCATGCGTTCGGCCACTTCGTTTTCACTGAAGCGGTCGCCTGGCAGAAGCTGAAAATCAAATATTTCCTGCTTGAGGCGCGAGTAGATGCGGTCGGCAAGGTTTTCCGGGGATTCCTTGCGCCGGCCGCCGCGCAGGACGGTCACATTGCTGGTCTTGTCGTTCATGTCGTGCTCCAGTCACCGCTCTCAGGCGGTTTCAATCGCTATCTCGATAAGGGCATCGCCGGCAGCGATGGTTTTTCCGGGTCGGCAGTGCAGGGCGCGGACAGTCCCGCTAACGGGCGCATGTACCGGGAACTCCATTTTCATGGCCTCCAGGATGACGAGCGGTGTGCCGGCCTCCACGCGATGGCCAGGCTCCACCAGCAGCTTCCAGACGCTGCCGGAGATGTCGGCCGATACCAGGTGCCCGCTGTCATCCACCACAATGCTCGCCGTGGCCTGTTCGATGGTGACGACAGTGGCAGTGTCATCTTGCTGCCAGCGCGCCACTTCGGCGCGAAAGGCCTCCTGCTGGTGTGCCTTGAACGTGGCAATGCTGTCGGCGTTGTCCGCCAGAAACTTCTCATGCTCGAGAAGGTCGAAGGTTTCTTCGCTGATCCGGACCTCGGCACGTCCTTCGCGGAACGCCTCGCGGAAGCGGGTGAGCTCGTCTTCGCTGACCGGATAAAAGCGGACCTGGTCGAAGAACTTGAGCAACCAGGGTTCGCGGTTGTCGAACTGCGCGTTCTTCAGGAACTTGTTCCAGATGGGTACGGTGCGTCCGATGAGCTGGTACCCCCCGGGGGAGTCCATGCCGTAGATGCACATGTAGACGCCACCGATGCCGACGGTTCCTTCGGCTGTATAGGTCCGTGCCGGGTTGTATTTGGAGGTCAGCAGGCGGTGACGCGGGTCCACCGGCACGGCGCAGGGCGCGCCGAGGTAAACATCGCCCAGCCCCAGCACCATGTACGAGGTCTCGAACACGGTCTTGCTCACCTCGTCGCGGTGCGCCAGACCGTTGATGCGCTGGATGAAGTCGACATTGTTCGGCAGCCACGGGGCTTCGCTGCGCACGGTCTCGCGGTAACGCGTGACGGCGTCGAGCGTGGCCGAGTCCTCGAAGGCGAGCGGCAGGTGCACGATACGGCTGGGCACGCGTGTCACTTCCGGCAGTCCCTGTTCGATGTCGAGCAGCCGTGCGACCAGCGCCGACTGCGTGATCACGCGGCTGTCGTAGCGGATCTGCAGCGAGCGCACGCCGGGTGCCAGCTCCTCGACCCCGGTCACGGGCGTCGCCTTCAGGGCTTCCATCAGTGCGTGCACGCGCAGCCGCAGGCGCAGGTCGAGCACGTTGTCGCCGTATTCGAGCAACAGGTACTTGTCGCCAGCCTGGCGATAGGCCACGGCAGGGCGCGGGCCACTGGCGGGCAGCGAGGCCACCACGCAGGGCGATACCGTGCCGCTCGTCACGACCTCCGGCAGTGTTGCGCGCGGGGCGGGCGCGGCGAGTGTGGCGATGGCCGCATCCTGTTCCAGCTCGCGGGCCAGTGCCTCGTCGAAGCCGATGCGCCGGAAGCGGATGCGGTCACCCGGTTTCACCTGGCCGACTTTCCACAGTTCGGACTTGACGATGGTGGCGGCGCAGACAAAGCCGCCGAGGCTGGGGCCGTCGCGCGTCAGGATGACCGGCATGTCGCCAGTGAAGTTGATGGAGCCGATGGCGTATTCGCAGTCGTGCACGTTCGACGGATGCAGGCCTGCCTCACCGCCGTCGGAGCGCGTCCATTCCGGTCTGGGGCCGGTCAGGCGCACACCGAGCCGGTTGGAGTTGTAGTGCACTTCCCAGGCGGATTCGAAGAAGGTGGCCATCGATGCTTCGGTGAAGAAATCCGGCGCGCCATGCGGCCCGTACAGCACAGCGATGTCCCATTCGTTGCCATAGGCGGGAACCAGTGCGGGCGGGCAGGCAGCCGGCGGGCTGACCGGCGCGGGTGTCGTGCAGGCGGGCAAGACCGGCTGGCTGATGGCGAGCATGTCGCCCGCGCGCAGGATGCGCCCGCCATGGCCGCCAAACTGGCCAAGGGCAAAGGTGGACTTGCTGCCGAGGTAGTCGGGCACGTCAATGCCGTTGCGCACGGCCAGATAGCTGCGGCATCCGCTGCTGGCGCGACCGAGGCGCAGTACCTGGCCGGCTTTCACCGTTAGCGGTGTCCAGCATTCGACCGCCGCGCCATCGAGCGTGGCAGGTGTGCTGGCGCCGGTAATCGCGATCACGGCGTCATGGTGGAAGCGCAACGTCGGACCGAGAATCGTGCACTCCAGCAAGGCGGCCGCCTCGTGGTTGCCGACAATGCGGTTGGCAAGCCGGTGTGCGTAATCGTCCATGGGGCCGGAGGGCGGCACGCCGATGTCCCAGTAGCCGGTGCGGCCGGGATAATCCTGCACCGTGGTGTAGGTGCCGGGCTCCAGCACTTCAAGCACCGGCGCCACGTAGTCAAAGCGGTCGAGGAAGCGCGTCGACAGGCGTGCGTCGGCGAACTCGGGGCTGGCGGCGATGGCGCGCAGGTAATCGAGGTTGGTGGCAATGCCGTGCAGGGCAGTGGCGGCGAGCGCCGTGCGCAGCCGTTCCAGCGCTTCGGCACGATCACGCCCGTGCACGATCAGCTTGGCCAGCATGGGGTCGTAGTGCGGTGTCACCTCGGTGCCGGTGCTGACCCAGCCATCCACGCGGACGCCCTCCGGAAAGCTGACCCCGGTCAGCGTTCCGGGCGAGGGCTGGAAATTCTTCACCGGGTCTTCGGCATACAGGCGCACTTCGATGGCGGCGCCCTGCGGTACCGGCAGCTGCGCAAGATCGGGAGGCAGGCCGGCCGCCGTGCAGATCATCCAGGCCACGAGATCGACGCCGGTGACCATTTCCGTGACCGGATGCTCCACCTGCAGGCGCGTATTCACTTCGAGAAAGTAGAACTCGTCGCGTGCGCCGTCGTAGATGAATTCGACAGTGCCGGCGGACTGGTAGCCCACGGCTTCACCCAGGCGCACGGCTGCCGCCAGGAGCTTCTCGCGGGTGACAGCAGACAGTCCGGGGGCGGGGGTTTCCTCGATCACTTTCTGGTTGCGGCGCTGCACGGAGCAGTCGCGCTCGCCAAGTGCCACGACGCGTCCCTTGCCGTCACCGAAAATCTGTACTTCCACATGCCGTGCTTCATCGACAAAACGCTCGAGGAACACGCCGGCATCCTTGAAGAAGTTCTGGCCCAGGCGCTGCACTGATTCAAAGGCAGCCACGAGCTCGTCTTCATTGTTGCAGCGCGACAGGCCGATGCCGCCGCCGCCGGCCGTGCTTTTCAGCATCAGCGGATAGCCCAGTGTGGTGGCGGCGGCCTTGGCGGCGTCGAGATCGGCCAGCAGCCCGGTCCCCGGGGTCAGCGGTACGCCAGCCTGGGCGGCGATTTCACGCGAGGCATGCTTGAGGCCGAACTGGCGCATCTGCGCCGGCGTCGGGCCGACAAACACCAGGTTGGCTTCGGCACAGGCTTCGGCGAACTCGGCGTTCTCGGAAAGAAAGCCATAGCCGGGGATGATGGCCTCGGCGCCTTTTTCAAGCGCTGCGGCGATGATGCGGTCACCGCAGAGATAGCTGTCGGCCGGTGCGGCCGTACCGATGCACACGGCGTCGTCGCAGGCGAGCACATGCGCGCTGTTGCGGTCGGCGTCGCTGTACACCGCAATGCTTTCGACGCCGAGCGAGCGCAGGCTGCGCGCAATGCGCACGGCAATCTCGCCGCGATTGGCAATCAGCACCTTGCGAAACAGTTCCGGTGCTGCGGGCACCGGGTTGCAGTCGTTGCCGGTGGCGGCGGCCGGCGTGCGCCGGATCAGCTTGTCGAGCAGGGTGCTAAGCATGGGCAGGTCCTCAGCCGGCAGCCTGGGCGGCCATGAAGGCCCGCCAGCCGCCAAACGATGTGATGTCGCGCGCGCCATCGGCGGCCCACGCTTCGCAGATGAAGCCCTTGACCTCGCGGCCGTCGGCCAGCGTCAGCGTGCCGATGCCGAGCGGTGCCGGAATCTGCGCAACAAACGAGCCGAACTGCGCCACCGGCATGGACCAGAGCTCGACCACCACGGCTGCGCCGTCGGCACTGCGCAGCAGGCCGGGCTTGGGCGGCACGGTGCCGGGCAGTGCATACAGGCGGTAAGCGCTGGCGGTGGTCGTGCATTCGACCAGCGTGGCCTGGCGCTCGGTGAGCTGGTGATTCAGCGGCATGCCGGAAAGATGGGCGCCCACCACGGCCAGCAGCAGGCGTGGCGTGTTGTCAGCCGGGGCGGGCGTCGGCAGTCCGGTGGACAGGGCTTTGTGGCTGGCGCCGCGAGACCATGGCATCAGCGTTTGCCAGCGCCGGCCGAGCGCGGCGAGCAGGGCGTCCTGCCAGGCCGGCGCGATCAGCGTGATGCCGGTGGGCAGCCCGTCGCCGCGGAAGCCTGCCGGCAGGGCCAGCGCGCACCAGTCGAGCAGGTTGACGAAGTTGGTCCAGGTGCCAAGGCGCGAGTTCAGCAGCACCGGCTCATCGGCCACCTCGGCCTGCGTGTAGATGGTGGGCGTGGTCGGCACCAGCAGGG